>JAYTHM010000234.1:0-16697 GCA_043732645.1 Frankiales bacterium | reverse complement strand
CGGCCCGAGCTCCCCGGGCTCGCGTGCCAGAGCTTGCGCGGAGCCGCAGGCGTACCCGCGGGCTTGATGTCGGCGTAGGGGCTGGCCCGAAATCCCGTCGAGTAGACGTGCACAGCTCCTCCTACTCCCGAGTGCTCGGGCGGTTTGGTCATCACCGGCCGACTCGAACGGCTCGCTGCCGCACCCTGGACCGCAGCCTCGCTCGAGAGCACCGGCCCCTCCATCAGCTCCCACACCGCATCCAGACCTCCGTGCTGCCAGGCGGTGTGGAGCACGGGCAGCTCCCAGGCCCCGAGACCGAGCAGCGAGACCCCACGGGGACCGGTCCGTCGCACCTGTCCTTGGATCACCAGCAGCCAGGAGTGGAACAGGGTGCTTGCGTAGCCGACCTGGGCGTCCTCGAAGAAGGTCGCATCGGCAAGACCGGTGCTGTCGTCGAGGGTGACGAACACGACCCGGCGACCGGAGCGGATCGGTGGGGTCTGGGTCGCGACCTTGACCCCGGCGACCAGGACCCGCTGGGAGCTGCGGCACCCGAGCAGGTCCTTGCCGCGGATCACGCCCAGCTCCCGCAGGAAGGGCGCATAACCGTCGAGGACGTGGCTGCTCACGTCAAGGCCCAGCACGTCGAGCTCGGCCCGGGTCCGCTCGGCCTGCGTCATCTCCGGCAGCCCGCTGGAGGCGGTGTGCTCGGGGGCGTCGCCGAGGTCGAGGGTGAGCTGCACGTCGACCGGGTCGGGGACGGCTGCGGCCTGGGACTGCTTGGCCTGCCGGGCGCGGACGTCGTCGAGGTCGGTGACCCCCCCACCGCCCTTGCTCTTCTGGAGGCCCCCTTTTGATGTCCTGCCGCTCTTCTGCACGGAGCGGGACCAGCGGTCAAGGTCTGCCACCTGCAGCAGCAGGTCGCGGCGGGTCACCTGCCCCCGGCGGCGACCGGGGATGACCGACCCCAGGCCGTAGAGAGAGTCGAAGCCGCCCGCGACGACGAGGCGTTCGACCACCGGGCGGGAGACCGCCGCCCGATGCCAGAAGTCCGACAGGCTGGCGAAAGGACGACCGGCGACGATCCGCGCGATCTCGGCGTCGTTGATGCCTCGGACGTCGGACAGCCCGATCCGGATCCCGTGGCCCCGGCCGTCGGGCAGCCGCAGGTCGGTGGCCCGGGACCGCGGGGGCGCCCCGAGGATCGCCGGCGGCGGCTCGTCGAGGAACCCCACCTTCTCGACCGTGTAGGCGGCTGCGGAGGCGTTGACGTCGAGGCTGAGGATGGAGATCCCGAACTGGCGGGCGTCATCGAGGATCAGCCGCTTGGGGTACATCCCGGGGTCATGGGTGAGGACCCCGGCCAGGAAGGCCGCCGGGTGGTGGGCCTTGAGCCAGGCCGACTGGTAGGTCGGCAGCGCGAAGGCTGCCGCGTGGGCCTTACAGAAGCCGAAGGATGCGAAGGCCTTGAGGATCTCCCAGACCTGCTCGACGACCTCGCTGGTATAGCCGCGACCCAGGGCGGTCGGGACGAACCAGACCCGCACCTCCTCCTGCCCTTCAGGGCTGCCGAGGGTGCGCCGAACCTCGTCAGCCTCGGCGAGGGTGCAGCCGCTCATCGTCGACACGATCATGAGGACCTGCTCGTGGAACACCACGACGCCGTAGGTCTGCTCGAGGGCGTAGCGCAGGTCCTTGTGGAGGTACTCAGGAGTGCTCCATCCCTGGCGGGCGAGCAAGAACGGCCGGACCATGTCGCTCTTGACCGGTCCAGGACGGAACAGGCTGATGTCGGTGATGAGGTCCTCGAAGGTCTCCGGCGCGAACTTCCCGACCAGCTCACGCTGGCCCGGCGACTCGATCTGGAACATCCCGAGGGTCTTAGTCGACTGGATCAGCTCGAAGGTCCGCGGGTCGTCGCGCGGGGCGGTGTCGACGTCGATCGTCACGCCGTCGACCCGCTGGACCTCCTGCACGGCGTAGGCCATCGCGGACTGCATCCGGATGCCGAGCACGTCGAGCTTGAGCAGCCCGAGGGCCTCCACGTCGTCCTTGTCGAACTGGCTCATCGGGAAGCCCAGCCAGCTCGACTCGACCGGGGTGCGGTCGAGCAGGGTGCGGTCGCTCAGCAGCACCCCGCACGGGTGCAGAGCGATGTGCCGTGGCAGGCCGTCGAGCCGCTCGACGAGCCGCAGCAGCAGGTCGGTGCGTGGGCTGTTGAGGCTGCTGGACCGCAGCTCGGGCAGGTCCTTCATCGCCTGCCGCACCTGGTTGGCGCGGATGTGCGGGAACGCCTTGGCGAGGGTGTCGACCTCCCCCGGCGGCAGCCCGAGGGCGGCGCCGACGTCGCGGATCCCGTGCCGCGCCCGGTAGGTATCCATCATCGAGACGCAGGTGCAGCGCTCCCCGCCGTACCGCCCCAGGACCTGCTCGTAGACCTCCATCCTTCGGGCGGACTCGACGTCGACGTCGATGTCGGGCAGCTGGTGGCGCAAGGGGCTCAGGAACCGCTCCATCAGCAGCCCGTAGCGGATCGGGTCCACGTCGCTGATCCCCAGCAGGTAGTTGACGAGGCTGCCCGCCCCGCTCCCCCGCGCGGCCACCCGCACACCCATCCCCTTGATGAGGTCGGTGACGTCGGCAACCGTCAGGAAGTACGACGGGTAGCCCAGGCCGGCGATGACCGCGAGCTCGTCGTCCAGGCGGGCCAGGGTCGGTGCGTCCGTTGCCATCCCCCGTCGACCGAAGCCTGCCTCGCAACGGTCCCGGAGGATCTGGTGCGCCTCCCCCGCGACCTCGAGCTCAGGGAAGTGGACCTCCCCGATCCCGAGGTCGCGGCGCAGGTCGACGGCGCACCGGTCAGCCTCGTGCCGCGTGCGTGCGAGCAGTCCCTTGCCGTCGTCACCGAGGCCGGCGAAGCGGGCCACTTCGCTTGCCGCATCGGCCATTTCCTTACCGGAGAGCAACGCGGCCTCGGCGTTGGTCCGATCGACGTGGCGGGCGTCGAGCGCCACCAGCCGGCGGCTCGCGTCGAGGACGTCGGCAGTGGGGGCATCGGCCCGGTCGACGTAGCGCACCACGTTGGACAGGACCGCGCTGGCCTGCTGCTCGTGGGCGAACCCGAGCAGGCGGGCGGCCCGGCCCGCGTCACCGGGACCGCGGTGATGGACGACCTCGACGACCACCGCATCGGCACCCAGGACGTCCCGCCAGCGGTCGAGGTGACCCTTCGCGAGGTCGGGACGGCGCTGGACGAGGGCCCGGCCAAGCTCCGACGCCGGGCCGAGCAGGACGGCTAACCCCCCGGCCTGCGCGACCGCCCCGGCGTGCTCGGCGACCAGGTCGAGGCTGGTGACCGGGGCGCCGCGTTCCCCCGCCAGGTGGGTCGCGGAGATCAGCCGACACAGCGCCGCCCAGCCTCGCTTGTCCCTGGCCAGCAGGGTGATCCGCGGCAGCGCGTCGGTGGCCAGGAACGCCCCGCCCCGCGCCGGACTGCTCCTGCTCCCCCTCTTCTGCCTCTCCACAGCTTCCTGGTGCTGTGAAGACAAGAGGGGGGTGGTGGCGAGGTCGACGCCGAACACGGGGCGGATGCCCATCCGGTCGCAGGCCCGGGCGAACTTCACGATCCCGTAGGCGCCGTCGCGGTCGGTCAGGGCGAGGGTGTCCATGCCGTGCTCGGCGGCCCGCTCAACCAGCTGCGCGGGATGGGAGGCCCCGTGCCGCAGCGAGTATCCGCTGGCGACATGCAGGTGGACGAAGGGGTCCATCGCTCAGCCCGTCCGGGACAGCCGCGAGGACAGCGTGGCTCCAGACAGCGTGCCGGCCAGGGTGGTCTCGACGACGGACAGGAAGGCCTGGGCGTCCCGCAGCAGGTCGTCGGCCTCGCGGGGGGTGACGACGCCGGCAAGACCGGCTTCGGCAGCAGCCCGCTTACGCGCGCCGGCGGCAAAGAACTCAGCCCACTCGGTGAGCTCGGGGGCGACCGAGGACAGCAGCACCCAGGCGCTGCGCGGCCGGCTTCGCTTGACCCCCGCTGCGCCGACGGGTCCGGTGGGCCTAGCCCGGCAGGACAAGATGGCCGCCGTGGCACGCAGGGCCGCCAGGTGGGACAGGGCGTAGCGCTGCCCTGAAGCGGTAGTGGCCGCAGCCTCGGACAGGCCCTGCCGGGACAGGGCGAGCAGCGTCGAGGCGGACAGCACGGGAGTGGTCATCAGTCCATCACCCGCTTCAGCGCCCAGGACTGTGAGGACTCCAGCAGACACAGGTCGTAGACTCCGCTCCCCCCGGACAGCGCGGCCAGCCGACCGGAGTCGGCCTCGACCCGCCACCACTGCTGCTCCCGGTCGTCCAGCGGGACGCCGGACTGCTCCGGACCGGCCTGCTCCACGGTGGCACCGGCGCTCTCGGAGCCGGTCTGGAGGGAGCGCATCGTCGTACCGGTCCACCAGGAGCCGGACTCGGTCCAGCGGGCGAGTACCTCCCGCACGAGGTAAAGCCGTCCACGCCACAGGAACTGTTCGGGAACGGGTCCGGACGGGGCGACCCGGGTACGGACCTCGACGGGGTCGGCGTGCAGACGGCTCATGGACGTGCCTCCTCCTGGCGTGGCTGGTGCAGGTGCCGGGGGAAGGCGGCTGTACGGCGGTCCGCCGGCCCGACCGAAGCGCTTCCCCACGCTGCAGTCGGACCAGCGATCCGCCCGGTGACGTGAGAGGGTCGAGGTCACACGTCACCGGGCGGATGCACCGCCTCCCGCTGGGTCCGCGAGGTCCCAACAGTTGCTCGAAACTTTGTTCGAACGCGGTTACAGTAGACCTCAGCACCGACGGAACCGTCAAGGGCTCGGGAGAATCTGTGGACAGTGGCCTGCGGAGCTGCACCCGTCGGCTCCTCGATCGGCGAGCTGCTGCTCGTCGCCTCCGAGAAGGGCTTGCTGCAGGACTTCGACCTGCCTCTCGACGAGCGCGGCAGCGCCTTCCAGCTGCGGGCGTGGGCCGCGCTGCGCGCCCTCCCCCTACGGCACCACCTGCATCGCCAACGGCAGCAACCCCAACACGATCGTGACCCCCGTGCCACCGCGTCATAGGTGCCGGTGGCGACCTCGTCGGCTACGCAGGGGCCTGTACGCCAAGCGCTCGGCACGTCCCCCTGCGTCGGATGCCGCCAGCTCGGCCGCCCCGAGGGTGAAGAGCACGTTCCCGCCTATGCCCGCCCCAGGACCAAGACCTCCCATGCCCTCCCAGGAATGCCACAGACCGAATCGCGTTCTAGTCTCGACAGATGGCCTCCCTGCTGCTGTCACGCCGTGACCTCGACTTCCTGCTGCACGAGTGGCTCGACGTCACCTCGCTGACGAGCAGGCCCCGCTACCAGGACCACAGCCGCGAGACCTTCGACGCCGTGCTCGACCTGGCCGAGCTCATCGCCACCCGGGACTTCGCACCCCACAACCGGCTGTCCGACGAGCAGGAACCGACATTCGACGGCACCAGGGTCCACCTGCACCCAGAGATCGGGAAGGCGCTGGCAAAGTTCGCCGACGCCGGCCTGACGGGTGCGGGCATGGACTACGCGGTGGGTGGTCTTCAGCTGCCTGCCGTCGTCACGCAGGCCGCGATCGGCTGGTTCCAGGCGGCGAACGTGGGCACCTCGTCATACCCGTTCCTGACGATCGCCAATGCCAATCTCATCCTCGCTCACGGGTCGGCGGAGCAGGTCGAGACCTACGTGAAGCCCATGCTCACCGGTCGGTACTACGGCACGATGTGCCTCTCCGAGCCGCAGGCCGGCTCGAGCCTCGCGGACGTGACGACGAAGGCCGTCAAGCAGCAGGACGGCACCTACCGGGTCACCGGGAACAAGATGTGGATCAGCGCCGGCGACCACGAGCTCAGCGAGAACATCATCCACCTGGTCCTGGCGAAGATCCCGGGCTCTCCCCCTGGTGCCAAGGGGATCTCGCTGTTCATCGTGCCGAAGCTGCTGGAGGACGGGACGCGCAACGACGTCGTCCTGGCCGGCCTCAACCACAAGATGGGCTACCGCGGCACGGTCAACACGCTGCTCAACTTCGGGGAGAGCGGCGGCGCCGTCGGCTACCTGGTCGGCGAGGAGCACAAGGGCCTGAGCTACATGTTCCACATGATGAACGAGGCCCGCATCGGAGTCGGCCTCGGCGCCACCGCCCTGGGCTACAGCGGCTACCTGCACGCCCTCGACTACGCCAGGGACCGCCCCCAGGGACGGCCCGTTGACGCCAAGGACCCGTCCACCCCGATGGTCCCGATCATCGAGCACGCCGACGTCCGCCGGATGCTCCTGGCCCAAAAATCGTACGTGGAAGGCGCTCTGGCCCTCAACCTCTACTGCGGAGTGCTCGTCGACGAGGAGCGGACCGGCACCGACCCGGCGCGGGCGCACCTGCTGCTGGAGATGCTGACCCCCATCGCGAAGTCCTGGCCGTCCCAGTGGTGTCTGGAGGCCAACAGCCTCGCGATCCAGGTCCATGGCGGCTACGGCTACACCCGCGAGTACCCAGTTGAGCAGCTCTATCGCGACAACCGCCTCAACCCGATCCACGAGGGCACGCACGGCATCCAGGGCCTGGACCTGCTGGGCCGCAAGGTCGTCATGCAAGGGGGCGCCGGCCTCGCCCTGCTGGCAGCCACCATCCACGAGACCGTCACCCGTGCTGCGGCTTTCCCGGAGTACGCCGCCGCGCTCCAGGAGTCCATTGACCGGATCGTCGAGGTCACCCAGAAGGTCTGGGGAGCAGGTGATGTCGCCCTCTCCCTGGCCAACGCGAGCGTTTACCTCGAAGCAGTGGGCCACGCCGTGGTCGCGTGGATGTGGCTCGAGCAGCTGCTCGCCTGCGAGGGCAAGGACGGTGACTTCTACGACGGCAAGCGCCAGGCCGCGCGGTACTTCTTCGGCTGGGAGCTGCCCAAGACAGGGCCGCAGCTCGACCTGCTTGCCTCGCTCGACCGCACCACGCTCGACATGCGCGGCAGTTGGTTCTGAGACCTCGCGTGTCGGCGAACCCGGCTCGTCGAGCCTGCTGATGACCGCGTCAGCCGTGCCCACGACTCCGGTGGCAAACGCCCGTCAGGCTGACGGAGGCACCCTGGTCGGCCTCGTGCGGGAGCGGGACTGCTCGCCTGAGGCCTAGGGTGGGCAGGGTGAGCCACCCGGTCGATCCCGCTTTCCTGGCCCTCCCGCTGCGCGAGGCGGCCGAGGCCGCCCTGCAGGCCGCGCGCGACGCAGGCGCGACCCACGCCGACCTGCGCGTCGAACGCCTCCGGGGGCAGGACGTGTCGATGCGCGACGGCCGACTGCAGAGCATGAGCGACGACGTCAGCGTCGGGCTCGCCGTCCGCGTCGTGCACGACGGGACGTGGGGGTTCGCCAGCAGCGCGGACGTGACCGTCGCCGAGGCCGTCCGACTGGCCCAGGAGGCAGTCGACGTCGCCCGCACCTCCCGACTGCTCAATTTCCAGCCCGTCGAGCTTGCCGACGAGCCGGTCTACGCCGACGTCACCTGGGTCTCGGCCTACGGTATCGACCCCTTCTCTGTGGACCCGACGGAGAAGGTCGCGCTGTTCGAGCAGTGGAGTCAGCGGCTGCTGGGCCACGACGACGTCGACCACGTTGATATCAACCTGCAGCAGGTCCTCGAGGGTAAGTTCTACGCCGACACCTCCGGCACGATGACCACCCAGCAGCGGGTGCGGCTGCAGCCCCAGGTCACCGGCACCCGCGTCGACCCCGGCGGTGGCTTCGAGACGATGCGCACCGTCGCCGCCCCGGTGGGACGGGGCTGGGAGTACCTCACCGACGGCACCTACGACTGGGACGACGAGCTCGCCCAGATGCCGGAGCGCCTGGTGGAGAAGGCGAAGGCGAGCAGCGTCGAGCCCGGCCGTTACGACCTGGTCATCGACCCCACGAACCTGTGGCTGACGATCCACGAGTCGATCGGTCACGCCACCGAGCTCGACCGCGCCCTCGGCTACGAGGCGGCCTACGCCGGGACCTCCTTCGCCACCCTCGACCAGCTGGGGTTGCTGCGGTATGGCACGGACCTGATGCACGTGACCGGCGACCGGAACACACCGCACGGGCTGTCGACCGTCGGCTACGACGACGAAGGCGTGGCCGCCCAGGAGTGGGACCTGATCAGGAGCGGCACGCTGGTGGGCTACCAACTCGACCGCAGGATGGCCCGCCAGAACGCCGGGGCGCTCGGGTTGAACCGCTCCAACGGCTGCTCCTACGCTGATGGCCCACACCGCGTGCCTGTCCAGCGAATGCCCAACGTCTCGCTGCAGCCGGCAGCCGACGGCCCCAGCACCGAGGACCTCATCGCCGGGGTCGAGCGTGGGATCTACGTGGTCGGGGACAAGAGCTGGTCGATTGACATGCAGCGCTACAACTTCCAGTTCACCGGACAGAGGTTCTACGAGATCCGCGGCGGCCGGCTTGTCGGGCAGCTCGCAGATGTGGCCTATCAAGCCACGACGACTGACTTCTGGGGCTCCATGGAGGCCGTCGGAGGGCCGCAGACCTACGTGCTGGGTGGCGCCTTCAACTGCGGCAAGGCTCAACCTTCGCAGACTGCCGCCGTCAGCCACGGCTGCCCGTCAGCGCTCTTTCGTGACATCACGATCCTCAACACGGTCCGGGAGGCCGGGCGATGACCGACCTGAGCACTGTCGTCGAGCGCGCACTCACCTTGTCATCCGCAGACGGCTGTGTCGTCGTCATCGAGGAGAGCACGACCGTCAACCTGCGGTGGGCCACCAACACGCTGACGACCAACGGCTCCCGACGCGAGCGCAGCATCACCGTCATCTCCGTGATGGGCGAGTCAGTCGGTGTGCGCAGTGCCTCGAGCCTCGACGACCTGGAGGGCCTGGTGCGTGCGAGCGAGCAGTCAGCCCGCGAAGCCAGTCCCGCGCAGGACTACAGCCCGCTGCTCGCCGGCACCCAGGACGCCGACTTCACCGACCCTGCGCAGAGCACCACCACAGCCGTCTTCGCCCAGCTGGCAAGCGACCTTGGTGAGTCCTTCGCCACCGGCCGGGCCGATGGCCTGCGGCACTACGGCTACGCCTCGCACGACGTGACGACGACCTGGCTCGGCTCCTCGACCGGTCTGCGCCGCCGGCACGCTCAGCCGCGGGGCTACGTCGAGATGACCGCGAAGAACGACCGACGGGGCGGCTCGTCCTGGGTGGGCCAGCACACGCGGGACTGGACCGACCTCGCCGTACCCGCTCTGGATACCGAGCTGCGGAGGCGGCTGAGCTGGACGGAGCGGTACGTCGAGATCCCGGCCGGCCGGTACGAGACGCTGCTGCCACCCAGCGCCGTGGCTGATCTGATGATCTACGCCTACTGGACCGCCTCTGGCAGGGACACCGCCGAGGGACGCACTGTCTACTCCAAGCCGGGTGGCACCCGCGTTGGGGAAGTCCTTGCTCCCCAAGGCTTCTCGCTCCGCAGCGACCCGCACCACCCGACTCTGGGGATCCGTCCTTTCACCGTCGCGGGAGGTTCTTCGTCGCACGTGAGCGTCTTCGACAACGGACTCGAGCTCGCCGCGACGGACTGGATGACGGACGGTCGACTGGACGCGCTCACCCAGACCCGCTCGTCGGCCGCCCAGTCCAACAGCCCCCTCACGCCGTACGTCGACAACCTCATCGTGGCGGGCCTCGGTGACAACAACACCGAGCAGATGGTCGCCTCCACCGAGCGGGGCCTGCTCCTGACCTGCCTGTGGTACATCCGCACGGTCGACCCGGAGACGCTGCTCCTGACCGGCCTGACCCGCGACGGGGTCTACCTCGTCGAGGGTGGCGAGGTCGTCGGCACAGTGACGAACTTCCGCTGGAACGAGAGCCCGGTCGACCTGCTGGGCCGGGTCACCGAGGTGGGCGCCTCGGTCCCGACGCTGCCGCGGGAGTGGAGCGACAACTTCACCTGGACCCAGATGCCGACCCTGCGGGTGCCGGACTTCAACATGAGCAGCATCAGCCAGGCGAGCTGACCGACCCAGCTTGTTGCGACGGTAACGGAAACCTTTTGCGACGGAATCCCCCACACGGGCTTTGCACGGGTTAGGCTAGCCGCGGTTGTTGTTCTTTCGTCGTTCTCGAACGTCTGCGGACACTCGGTCGCAGGCGTTCTTTTTATGAGTGGGGGCAACAACCCGGAGTCAGCAGATGCGACCTCCGAACGACAGCAAAGGGATCGTCATGGCCGAAGGCACAGTCAAGTGGTTCAACGCGGAGAAGGGCTTTGGGTTCATCGCCCAGGACGGCGGCGGCGCCGACGTCTTCTGCCACTTCAGCGCGATCGCGAGCGAGGGCTACAAGACCCTCGATGAGAACCAGCGCGTCTCCTTCGACGTGACGCAGGGCCAGAAGGGCCCGCAGGCGGAGAACGTCCGCGCGCTGTAGTTCGTGCAGTTGAAGGGCCCCGACCTCTGGTCGGGGCCCTTCGCGCTATCCAGTCCCGTGCGGGATGCGAGCATGATTACGTGCCCGCTCCCCCGGAAGATCTCAATGTGCTCGGCGGACCGCTCGAGCCCTGCGGGATGGACCCCGTCACCGGCTTCTACCGGGACGGCTGCTGCGCCACCGGGCCGGACGACGTGGGCAGTCACACCGTGTGCGCGGTCATGACCCGCGAGTTCCTCGAGCATCAGGAGAGCGTCGGCAACCCGCTGTCGACGCCGCGTCCGGAGTACCAGTTCCCCGGGCTCCGACCGGGCGACCGCTGGTGCGTCGTGGCAATGCGCTGGCTGCAGGCCCACCAGGATGGCGTGGCTGCGCCCGTGGTGCTTGCCGCCACCCATCAGCGTGCCCTCGAGGTCATCTCCCTCGTGGTGCTGGAGGAGCATGCCTGCGACGTTCCTGGCGACGCCAGCGCGCTGCTGTGAGTCAGCGCCCGTCGTCCGGATGGGCGTGCGGCACCTGTGCAGCACCCACCGACGTCTCCAGCCCGGGGTAGGCGATCCGATACATGCAGGCGTCGCAGTTCATCCGGATGTCGCCGGCCCTGGCCTCGTCGAAGCGCCCCAGCACCAGGGCGGCGAGACCGTCCGACGCGCCCAGCGGCTCGGACACCACGACGTCGACACCGTCGACCTGGCCGGCCTGAACAGCCACCCGGCGAGGCAGGTAGCCGGGTCCGAGGAAGTAGCTGGCCAGGGCGACCGTGGTGGCTCCTTGCGCCCGCAGGCGCTCAAGGGCCTGGACGACGGTCGGCCCCGTCGTCGACACGAACGCGATGTCGACGGACGGGAAGTCCCGTCCCTCCCACAGCAACCGCGCCGTCGCCGCGACCCCGGCGTTGGCGTCGGGATCGAGCGAGCCACCGGCCACGAGCACCACGGGGAGTCCCTGCGCACCCGCCTCGGCGAGCCTTCGGACCAGCACGTCGACGACAGCGGGGTGCGGTCCCAATGGACGTCCATAGCGCAGCACCAGCCCCGGGTGGGCGAACCGGGCGGCCTGCACGGAGGCTGCGACATCTGTCTTGGAATGCGATGCCGCCCCCAGCAGCAGAGGTACGACGGTGACGTCCCGCTCGCCCTCCTCGACGAGCTTGCGCAAGGCGTCCCGGACCGAGGGCGAGGCGTTGTCGACGTACGCTGCCTCGGCGCGCAGCCCCGGCCGCTGGGCAGCCGTGAGAACCAGCAAGTCACACACGACCTGCTGGGACCCGTCGTCCTTGGAGCCGTGGGCGACTCCGAGCAGCACGCTCACGGCGCACGTCTTGCCGAGACGACCTCGCCGATGACCACGACAGCGGGTGCGGTGACGTGCGCGGCGTCGACCCGCACGTCGGCGAGGGTGGAGAGGACGACCTGCTGGGTCGCCAGCGTGCCCTCGCGGATCACGGCGACCGGCGTTGCCGGCGCCCGGCCGCCGTCCACCAGGGCCTGCGCACAGGCACCTAGGCGCTCTACCGCCATCAGCAGCACGAGGGTGCCGCCCAGCCTTGCCAGCGCGGGCCAGTCGACCGTCGAGCCAGGGTGCCCGGGCGGGAGGTGGGCGCTCACGACGGTGACCGACTGGGTCAGGCCCTTGGCCGTGACAGGAATGCCGGCCCAGGCGGGCGCAGCGAAGGCGCTGCTGACCCCGGGCACGACCTCGACGGCAAGACCGGCATCGACACAGGCGGCAACCTCCTCGATCCCCCGCGCGAACAGGTGCACGTCGCCGCCCTTGAGCCGGACGACCCGCAGTCCCTGCTGCGCCCTGGCGACCATGAGCGCCGAGATGTCCTCCTGGGACCACGAGGGACCGTGTGGCTGCTTGCCGGTGTCAACCACCTCGACCTCGGCGGGCAGGTCCACCTGCGGAGCCAGACGGTCGCGAATGACGACGTCCGCCTCAGCCAGCAGCTGCCTTCCGCGGACCGTGAGCAACCCGGGGGCGCCCGGTCCGCCGCCGACAAGGGATACTGATCCGCGGCCAGAACGCTTGCGCCGCAGAGGAAGTGATCCTGTCTCGAGGGCGAGGGACAGCGCGTCGCGTAACGCCACTGCCCGCCTCGGGTCCCGCCCGGCGGTGACCGACGCGACCACGTCGCCGACCCTGGTGACGGCCGGGACCCATGCTGCTGACAAGGAGGCGTCGTCAGCGCGCACGCACCAGACCTGCCGGGCCTCACAGACCCCAGCGACCTCCGCGTCCACAGTCCCTGTGCAGGCCAGCACGAGCCAGCAGTCATCGACATCGGACGGTACGAACGCCCTGCGCTTGACCGGCAGCTCGAGGCCGGCGGGCGCCTCGAGGGCTACGACGGTCACCAGCGCCCCCGCTGCGGCGAGGGCGGCAGCCCGACGTACCCCTACGGGTCCGGCGCCGACCACCAGGACCCGGCGGCCGCGTAGGTCCAGGTGGAGAGGAAAGGTCACGGACTAGACAGTGGCAGCAAGTAGTCCGCGCCTGCGCAGCACCCGGCGCTCAAGGGGCGCGAACAGGCAGAGCTCGATGGCGATGCCGATCACCAGGATCGTGAAGATCCCGGCGATGACACCGGCGATATCGGACGCCTCACGGCTCTGGTCGAGCAGCTGGCCGACTCCCAGGCCGAGCTCGGGTGTGCGCGAGATCAGCTCGGCAGCCATCAGCGAGCGCCACGAGAACGCCCACCCCTGTCGCAAACCGCCGACGTAGCCGGGCAGGGCGGCTGGCAGCAGGACGTGGCGGGCCGAGGCGAGGCCGCGGGCACCCAGGACCCGGCCCACGCGCAGGAACAGCGGTGGGACCTGGTCCAGGCCCGAGATCATGCCGTTGGCGATGGAGGGCACCGCGCCGAGAAGGACCACGAAGTAGATCGTCTTGTCCGAGGTCCCGAACCACAGGACGGCAGCGGGGACCCACGCCACCGAGGGCAGCGACTGCAGCCCGGACAGGATGGGGCCCACCGCCCGGCGTACCGGCTTCACGCGACCGACAACCAGGCCGAGAGGCGTACCGATCGCCAGCGAGGCCAGAAAGCCGAGTCCACCGCGACGGACGCTGTTCCAGACGGCCTTCTGGAGGTCACCGGAGTCCCACTCGTCCCGCAGCGAGGTCAGGGTCTGCCCCGGTGACGGGAAACGGTAGGACGGCTGCAGGTGGGCGTTGAAGACGAGCTGCCAGACCCCGATCAGCAGACCGACGAACAGCAGCGGAGGCCAGGTGGCGGCCCACCAGACCCGGGCCCGCGAGGTGTTCTGGATGCGTTCGGTCTCGAGAGCGTCCAGGCCGGCTTCGAGCTCGGCGAGGTCATCGGTGGTTTGCGACGTCACGACTGACCGCCGTGACGCCGGATCTCGGTGCGTAGGTCCTCGGTGATCGTGACCGAGAGATGGGAGACCTCGGGCGACTCGATGCGGCGCGGCTGACCGATGTCGACGGCGTACTCCTGTACGACCCGACCCGGGCGCGAGGAGAGCAGGACCACGCGGTCGCCGAGTCGCACGGCCTCACGCACGTTGTGAGTGACGAACAGGACTGTCAGCTGCTGCGACTCGCGGATACGGACGAGCTCTTCGTGCAACACATCGCGAGTGATGGCATCAAGCGCTGCGAACGGCTCGTCCATGAGCAGCACGTGGCTGTCCTGGGCCAGCGAGCGTGCCATGGCGACCCGTTGGCGCATCCCCCCCGAGAGCTCGTGGACCCGCTTGTCACCTGCTTCTTTGAGCCGCACCAGCGCCAGCAGATCAGAAGCCCGCGACCGGCGCTCCTTCTTGCCGGCGCCGGTCAGCCGGAGGGCCAACTCGACGTTCTCACGAGCGGTCAGCCATGGGAACAGTGCCGGCTCCTGGAACATCAGCGACGGCTTGCCGCCGAGGACCTCCACCGAGCCGGACGTCGGCTGGTCGAGGTCCGCGACGAGGCCGAGCAGCGTGGACTTGCCGCAACCGGACGCACCGAGGATGCACAGGAACTCGCCCTCGGCCACCTCGAGCGACACGTCCTCGAGCACGTTCGGTGCGGTCCCGAAGCGTTTGGTCACACCACGGACCGACACGGCCGGCCCGTCCTTGACCACCTGCACGTTCGACGCACCTCGTTCGCCCTGGAGAACACTCATCGTGTCAGCCCTTCCCGAGCCCTGCGTCGTTGACTGTCCTGCCGAGGACCTCATCGAGCAGGGTGAGGTCGTAGATCCCCTTGAGGTCGCCCTTCTTCACAAGTCCGGTCGCGAAGGCGTGTTCTGCAGCGACCTTGAGCGTCGCGGCGAGCGGGTCCTCGGTGACAGTGATCTGCGCGAACGCCCGGGCGATGACCGCCGGCTTCAAGCTCTTGCCCGTGAGGGTCTTGAGCGCGGCGTTGACGACGGTCTGCGCCTTCGTCGGGTCCGCAACGATCTGCTTGTCGGCCTCGACTTGGGCCTCGATCAGCGCCTTGATCGTCTCCGGGTGCGCCGTCAGGAACGCCTTGTTGACGAGCAGGTTGGTGGTGACGAACTTGCCGTTGGGCCACAGGTCCTTCTCATCCTGCAGGACGGTCCCGTTGCCCTCCAGGACCAGACGCGAGGCCCAGGGTTCCGGGACCCAGGCCCCGTCGATCGTCCCGGACGTGAACAGGTCGAGAGTTTGGGCGTTGTCCTGCGCGATGATCGAGACGTCACCTCCGCCCTGCTTGTCCTCCTTGAACCCCGCCCCCGCGAGGTAGGTGCGCAGGGCGATGTCCTGCGTGCCTCCCGTCTGCGGGTCGGCGATCTTCTTCCCCTTGAGTTCAGCAGCACTGGTGATGCCCGGCTTCACGACGAGCGAGGCACCGCCTGACGTCGCCCCCGCAACGAGCACGACATCGCCGTGGCTCTTGAGGAACGCGTTCACAGCCGGACCCGGGCCCAGATAGGCAGCGTCGATGGCGCCGCCAAACAGCGCCTCGACCTCGGCCGGTCCGGCCTTGAACGTCTGCGTCGTGAGCCGCGTGGAGCCGAGCTTGGACTGATAAACGCCGCTGGCGACCCCGTAGACGGGGCCGGCGTGCGTGACGTTGGCAAAATAACCCAGGCGCAACGTCTTGGCAGGGCCGTTGCCGGCGGCGCTGGCGCTGCCACCCGCCGACCCCCCGCCACATGCTGAAGCAAGCGCAACAACACCCACGGCGAAAACTCGAGCAGGTCGGTAGGTGTTCCCCACTGGATGAGTAGCCTTTCCAAAGATCATGGGCGTCTGGAGGCGCGCCGACACGACGTCGCGTCACGGGGCCACTTCTGTGCGCCTACGCGGCGCGGGTCCGGCTCAGCCCTGACAGATCGCACTCGAGGTGCGCTGCAGGTCCACATGCAGTCGCGCGACGAGAACAAGGTGAGTCACCAGGCGATGATGCCACACGTACCGAGGTATTTCCTAGTAGGCGCTGGGAGTTAAAGCTGTGCGATGGTGGACCCCTCCCTCCGTGCAACCGTCTGGAGTCACCGTGCCCGCCCAACGCGGACAAGGGCAGTGGGCCCTTGGCTACCGAGAGCCGCTCAACCCGAACGAGCAGATAAAGAAAGACAGCGACCCGCTGACCGTGCAGCGGCGGGTGCTCGACACCTACAGCAAGCAGGGCTTCGACAGCATCGACGGCGCCGACCTGCGCGGCCGCCTGCGGTGGTTCGGGCTCTATACCCAGCGCGCGGACGGCATCCCCGGCGGCAAGACCGCGATCCTGGAGCCGCACGAGCTCGAAGCCCCCTTCTTCATGCTGCGCATCCGCATCGACGGTGGCCAGCTCACAGCTGAGCAGCTGGGCGTCATCGCGACCATCGCGACCGAGTTCGGGCGTGATGTCGCCGACGTTACCGACCGGCAGAACATCCAGCTGCACTGGATCCGGATCGAGGATGTCCCGGAGATCTGGCGGCGCCTGGACGAGGTAGGGCTCTCGACGACGGAGGCCTGCGGCGACAGCCCGCGCGTGATCATCGGCTGCCCTCTCGCAGGGGTGGCCGCAGACGAGGTGCTCGACGCCGCCGGTCACATCCGCGAGGTCGTCCAGACCTACCTCGGCGACCCGGAGTACAGCAACCTGCCCCGTAAGTTCAAGAGCTCCATCAGCGGCTGCGCGACCCACTGCACCAACCACGAGATCAACGACATCTCGCTGGTCGGCGTGATCCACCCCACGCTTGGGCCGGGCTACGACCTGTGGGTCGGCGGCGGCTTGTCGACCAACCCCAAGCTCGGGGTCCGACTCGGCGCTTTCGTC
>JAYTHM010000233.1:0-1631 GCA_043732645.1 Frankiales bacterium | reverse complement strand
TGATGCCGAAGCGCACGGTGCG
This sequence comes from Frankiales bacterium, assembly GCA_043732645.1. Lineage (GTDB taxonomy): Bacteria > Actinomycetota > Actinomycetes > Mycobacteriales > SCTD01 > RYN-111. The sequence goes on along the minus strand of JAYTHM010000233.1, from coordinate 1,609 downwards.
GCCCTGGGCCGCGGCCAGGGCCCGTACGCGCGCGACCTTCGCGGCGACGGCCGCGGGTGGCTCGCCCCAGGTCAGGTAGACGTCGATGTGCCGCGCCGCGACGGGCAGCGCGGCCGCCGATGAGCCACCGAAGTACAGCGGTGGCACGGGGTCGGGCAGCGTGGGGATGCCCGCGTCGATGACGTCGATGTGCTTGCCGCGCAGGGTGACCCGCTCCCCGGACCACAGTCCGCGGACGACGGTGAGGAACTCGTCGCAGCGCTCGTAGCGAGCGTCCTTGTCGAGGTGGTCGCCGTACTGCTGCTGCTCGTGCGACTCCCCACCGGTGACGACGTTGAGCAGCAGCCGGCCAGGTGCGTGGGTGCTGAACGTCGCGGCCATCTGCGCGGCCAGCGTCGGGCTGACCAGTCCCGGGCGAAAGGCGATGAGGAAGGCCAGGCGCTCGCTCTCCCGGGCCAGCATCGCGGTCGTCAGCCAGGCGTCCTCGCACCAGGCCCCTGCCGGGGTCAGCGCACCGAGGAACCCCAGCTCCTCAGCCGCCCGGGCGATGCTCGACAGGTAGCCGATGCTCGCGCGCCGGTCGCCGCTCGCCTGTCCGGCGAGCATGCCGTGACCGCCCCCGACGATGGTGCGGCTGTCGCCGTACGTGGGCAGGAACCAGTGAAACTGCACGACAGTGCCTCTCTGCAGGGGTTCGGGGCCGGGCTCAGGCGGCCGTGGGGTCCAGTGCCTGGGTGACGGCAGCCAGGATCGCTGCCGGCTCGGTCCGCGTGGTGTAGTCCGGCCGGATGTCGACGAAGCGCGCGGTGCGGTCCTGCGAGATGACGAGCACGGTCGGCATCGGCAGCTGCCACTCGCCACCGGCGTTGATCCGGGCGAAGTCGTTGCCGAAGGCCAGCTGTACCTGCTGGACGTCGTCGGTGAGCTCGAAGACGATGCCGAGCTGGCGGGCGTAGGCACTGCCCGTGTCGGTGAGGACCGGGAAGGCCAGGCGATTCGTCTCGGCGGTGGTAAGGCTGCCTTCTGGGCCCTGCGGGCTGATGGCGACCAGGGTGACCCCTTGCTCGGTGAGCTGGGGCAGTACCTCGTCCTGGTAGGCCCTGAGAGCGACGTTGCAGTAAGGGCACCAGGCGCCGCGGTAGAAGACGAGCACAGCGGGGCCGCCGGCGAGGACTGCGTCGAGGTGCACGGTCGTGCCGTCTGCGGTGGGGAGCGAGAACGGCGGCACGGTGTCTCCGACGGAGACGTGGCGCGTGCGGTCGGTGGTGCGGTCGAGCCGGGCCTGCTCGTCGGAGAAGACGCTGAACAGGTGCGCTGGGGCGATCTCGGCGAGGCCGTTCTTGGTGTCGGACAGGCGGTCGGTGAGCGAAGCGGTGGTGGTCACGGGTGGGATCTCCTGGTGCGTGGGGCAGGGCGAAGGGAGGTGGGGCGAGAGGTGGCGAGGACGCTCGGCAGCGGCGGCGACGACAGCCAGTCGGCAGCGCGCGGCAGCAGGCGCCTCCTCCGGAGCGCGCTCGAGAACAGCGGAGGAGTTCAGCGACAGGCGGCGGTCGTAGCGCGCGCGAGATCGACGTGCAGCCGGCGGACGAGCCGGCGGGCGTGACACGAG
>JAYTHM010000232.1:0-1633 GCA_043732645.1 Frankiales bacterium | reverse complement strand
CTCAACCCCGGGCTCGGCCGGCTCGGAGGCGAGCTCGGGGCCAGCGGCGAGCCCTTGGTGTCCGGGGTGCGGGATGCGGTCGCCCGGTATGCCCAGCCGGCGCGCGGTTCCCCGACGAGTGACGACCAGCCCGACCTGGTCGTCGTCATCTCCCCCATGTCGGTCGGGCAACGTCCCCCAACGCCGGCGCCCTGACCCCTGCGCATCCGTCGACTGCCTGGGACCTTCGGCTCTGTTGCGCCCGGCGCCTTGACGACACGCTGGGCAGGACCCCCGGAGGTTCCCATGCAGCTGACCGATCCCGTCGGCACACCAGCGGCTGCCACTCGGCCTTGGCCACCGCAACCCCAGGGGCCCGGACGGAGCGCATCGCGGCTGGCTTGGTACGCCGCGGTGGCCCGGTGGGCACCGTCCAAGCACAACACCCAGCCGTGGCTCTTCCGGATCACCGACCACGGGCTGGAGTTCTTGAGTGATCCGACGCGTCTCCTGCCCGAGACCGACCCGTTCCAACGAGAGCTGGTGATTTCCCTCGGTGCAGCCGTCCACATCGCCTGTGTGGCCGCCCGAGCTCTGGGGTACACGCCGCAGGTGGAGCTCATCCCTGACGGCGGGACGCGCTGCGTGGCACGGATGGTCGAAGCCGGTGCCCACGCCGTGACGGAGCTGGACCGAGACCTGCTCGCTGCTGTGGCCGGCCGGCGTACCGACCGGGGGCCCTTGGACGCCAGGACGCTCGCGCCGAGTCTTCCCTTCGAGCTGCAGTCGCTCGCCAGCGACACGGGCGCGACCTTGCGGCTGGTCAGCACGCCCGGCGACCGCGCCACCTTGGCGGCGCTCGTCGAACGGGCGGACCGGCAGCTCGCGCAACGCCCCGAGGTCACCGCAGAGCTCCGCCCGTGGCTTCGCGAAGCGGACGACCTACGACCGGACGGAGTGCCGACCAACCACACCCGCGGAGCTGCGTCCTACCGGGCCGAGTTCGTGCAGCGAGACTTCTCCAGCCCAGAATCTGCCGCAGCCCCCGACAGGTTGGGAGCAGATCGCCCGTTCGTCGGTGTGCTGTTCACCCAGGCGGACTGCCCGCTCGACTGGCTCGTTGCCGGACAAGCGCTGGCCTCCGTGCTGCTCAGCGCCCATGTCGCAGGGGCGAATGCCTCTTACCTCAACCAGCCGATAGAGGTACCGGCGCTTCGCGCCGAGCTTGGAGAGGGCCTGGCCATGTCCGGATTCCCCCAGGTCGTGATCCGACTGGGAAAAGGCGTTGCCGTCGCGCCCACGCCACGGCGACCGGCCGAAGACATAACGGTCTACACCTAGCGCCACCATCAGTCTGTCGGGCCTGCCTGGTGGTGGATGCCCGGAATCTGCATCATCGAGGCCAGCCCGGAGATCTTCGGCGGGATGCGGCTGGGTCTTGGCCGGTTCCTGGCCCTCGGCCTGCAGTTTCGGCTGGCCGGCGGCTGAGGAAGAAGTTCAGTGCCGTGCGAGGTCCGCGACGAGTCCAAGGCGCTAACGACTTAGGGCTCGGAACGTAACTGTTCAGGTCCCTTGCGGCGTGGCTCGCTGATCTTGGGCTGATTCGCGGGACGATGCACCTGTCCGTGCTGCGACTTCCCCCGCAGGTAGGTGC
>JAYTHM010000231.1:0-1634 GCA_043732645.1 Frankiales bacterium | reverse complement strand
ACCGAGAGTCGAAAAAGACCTACGACCGGTTCCTCCAGCGGTTCCGCGGCCGGGAGGACCTGCGGCTGTCCTGAGTGCGGAGGGACTCACAAACGGGGTCGAGCCGCCGATGGGCTGTCGTTGCTGTCCGTGCGGCGAGGTGCCCATGCTCCTGTCACTGCGCTACCGCCGGCTGACGCCCCGGTTGCGGCCGCCCGGGGGGGTGACAGGATTCGGGCGGTCGAAAGGGACCACATGCACCCGCTTCCCACCAACGTCCGAGTCGCGGTCATCGGCTCGGGCTTCTCCGGTCTCGGCATGGCGATCCGCCTGCGCCAACGGGGGATCACCGATCTCGTGGTCCTCGAGCGGGCCGAGGCCGTCGGTGGCACGTGGCGAGACAACACCTACCCTGGCTGCGCCTGCGACGTCCCCTCGCACCTCTACAGCTTCTCGTTCGCGCCCAACCCGCAGTGGTCGCACAGCTTCAGCCGCCAGCCGGAGATCCGGGCCTACCTGGAGCAGGTCGCCAGCGAGACCGGGGTGCTGCCGTCGGTGCATTTCAGCACCGACGTGGAGGTAGCCGACTGGGACGACGCGGCCCAGCGCTGGCGTATCCGCACCAGCCGCGGCGACCTCACCGCCCAGGTGCTCGTGTCGGGTTGCGGTGGCCTAGTCGAACCGCGGCTGCCCGACGTACCAGGGTCGTTCGAGGGGCCGACCTTCCACAGTGCCCGCTGGGACCATTCCGTCGACCTGACAGGCAAACGGGTCGCGGTCATCGGGACTGGCGCCTCGGCGATCCAGTTCGTGCCGCACCTGCAGCGTGAGGCTGAGCATGTGACGATCTTCCAACGCACCCCCCCGTGGATCGTGCCCCGCAGGGACCGTCAGCTCTCCGATCTCGAGAAGTCCCTGTACGCAAGGATTCCCGCGGCCCAGAAACTCGTCAGGGGCGCGCTGTTCGCCGGCCGCGAGCTGCAGCTGCTGGCCTTCACCGGCAAGGGTGGCCTGCGCAGCCTCGGCGAGAAGGAGGCGCTGCGGCACCTGGCGAGGGCGGTTCCCGACCTTGCGCTGCGGGAGGTCCTGACCCCCGACTACCAGATGGGCTGCAAACGGGTCCTCGTCAGCAACGACTACCTGCCCGCGCTTGCCTCACCCAACGTCACGGTCGTGCCGCAGGGGGTCCGTGAGCTGCGCGCCAGGTCGGTCGTGGCGGCGGACGGCACCGAGCACGAGGTGGACGTTGTGGTCTACGGCACCGGTTTCCAGGTGATGGACCTCCCAGTGGCGCACCGGCTGACCGGTCGCTCCGGCCAGACCCTCAGCGAGCACTGGGGCGACCGTCCCACTGCCCACCTCGGGACGACCGTCGCGGGCTTCCCAAACCTGTTCTTGCTGCTCGGCCCCAACACCGCGCTCGGGCACAGCTCGGTCGTGATCATGATCGAGGCGCAGATCGGCTACGTGCTGTCGGCCCTCGAGGAGCTGGACCGCATCGGTGCGACGTCCCTCGACGTACGGCCGGCCGCGCAGGAGGCCTACAACGTCGAGCTGCAGACCCAGCTGTCGACCACGGTCTGGGCCCAGGGCGGCTGTCAGGCGTGGTACACGAACGCCTCCGGTCACAACTTCACCCTCTGGCCGACGCACAC
>JAYTHM010000230.1:0-1635 GCA_043732645.1 Frankiales bacterium | reverse complement strand
GGGCACGGTACGACGGCGCGCGAGCACGCGCAGGACGCGCTCCTCGGCGGCCAACACGGTCTCGCGGTTCACGATCCGCGGCGAGCGCTCGGCAAAGCTCCGCATCGCGTCCGTCGTCGAGCGCGGCCCCCAGCCAAGCTCGGCGCGCAGGCGCGAGGTGTCGGCAACCCGGCCGTGCTCAAGGAAGCGCATCTGCTCGGGGGAGAAGTCCACCAGGCCCGCCCGGCGGAAGCCCTGGCCCACGATCGACACCAGCGGTGACGGGACGGAGCAAGACAGGCGACCGACCCGTCGTACCGCTTGGGAAAGCAGCAGGACGCCCTCGCCACCGACGTTGAAGATCCCCGGGTGCTCCTCGACGGAGCAGCGCCGCAGGACCTCGATGCCGTCGTCCTCGTGGCAGAGCTGGATCCGCGGGTCGAAGCCGAGCACCGTCGGGACCACCGGCAGCGAGAGGTAGCGGGTCAGCGGCGTCTCGATGACGGGCCCGATGAAGTTGGTGAAGCGCAACAACGACAGGGTCACATCAGGGCGGCGGCGGCCGAAGCCGCGGACGTAGCCCTCGACCTCGACGGCGTCCTTGGCGTAGCCGGACTTCGGCAGCGACCTGGGCTCGCTGTCCTCGGTGAACAGCGCCGGATCGCGAGGGCTGCTGCCGTAGACGGCTGTCGTGCTCTTGACGACGAGCTTGTGCATGGACGGCGCCTTCTGGCACGCAGCCAGCAACTGCATCGTCCCGATGACGTTGATCTCCTTCATGGCCGTCCGGCCGCCGGCACCCAGGGGCGTCGCGATGACGTTCATGTGGACGACGGTGTCGACCTCGCCCTGAGCGATGACCTTCGCGATGAGCGGGTTGCGGATGTCGGCCCGGACGAACTCAGTGCGCCCGAGCTGCACCGCGGCCTCCGGCCGGGGCGGCACCGTATCGACCCCGATCACCCGCTCGATCATCGGATCGGCCGCCAGCGTCGCCGCGAGCCGGGTCCCAAGGTAGCGGCTGACCCCCGTGACGAGCACGACGCGTGGCTTCACCGGTCGCTCCTGTCCTCTGCCGAGCCCACAGTCTACCGGGGCGTCACTCGAGTGGAACACGCTCTCATGACCGGTGTGCATCAGCGAGGCCGTCCGACCGATGACCGACGCCGACCCCGAGGCGATCTTCCGGCCGGCCCGAAGCGTCAACGCCGGCCTGCAGGTGACCGGCTTGCTCGACGACGCCCAGCAGACCTTCTTGCAGGCGACGAGGGGCGAGACCTACGCGGTAGCGGTGGAGGGCGCCTGGTCGTAGACGCGCATAGGGCCTGCCGTGACCTGCGGCTCGACGTGGACCCGCGCGATTACGACCGGGTCGGCTCTGCGGGCTCGGAGGACCTTCGCGGCGCTGCCCTGGTTCACCGCGACCGTGATGGTGCGGAACGAGTCCTCGCACAGAGCTACCCGGCCACGGGGGACCTCGCCGTAGGTGACGGTGAAGCGGACCCGCTGGGACTTACCACCGCACCGTAGCTCGACGTCGTCACCGAGCAAGATGCCGGCCGCCTCGAGGTGGTGGCGCTGCACGTTGAGGGTCAGGTTGCCGAAGTGGTCGACCTGCTCGACCTCGGCGTGCACGTGGTCGTCGTCGACCGATGG
>JAYTHM010000229.1:0-16749 GCA_043732645.1 Frankiales bacterium | reverse complement strand
AACAGTACCGCGTCGTTCAAGCGGCGCATGCCAGCAGCAATCCCCTCGTCCGAAACTCGCTGGGCCGTGGGGCGCAGAGCAGCGAGGAGCGCGCCCAGCTCAGCCGGGAGACCGTCGGCCTGGTCGCCCGGACTGACCTGATCGGCAGCGGACCGAACACCACCAAGAGCCTGCTGCAAGCGCAGCAGGCGCCTTACGTCAAGCAAGCCCACAACGACTGGATCGCCTCGTTCGTGGAGCGTGGCGTGCTTGGCCTGTTGGGGCTTGTGGCCCTTGCCGTGGAGGTGGGACGACGAGTCCTTGTGGTCCGGGACGCCCGGCACCTTCAGGACGATTACATGGAAATCCTGCCGGCAGTGCACTACCTGGCAGGGGGGCTGACCACGGTGCTCGTGTTCAGCCTGTCGCACGAGGTGCTTCATGATCGGACAGCGTGGACCCTGCTCGGGCTCATCGCTGCCATCTCGGTGTTCGGCAGTCGCCGGCCATCACCGACACGGGGGAACTAGTCATGCGCGCAATAGTGACCGGGGCGGCCGGTTTCATTGGATCCCATCTATGCGAGCAGTTGTTGCACGAGGGCGCCGAGGTCGTTGGGGTCGACGCCTTCACCGACTACTACGACCAGGCAACCAAGCGAAGCAACGTCGAAGCGCTGGGCCGGGACCCGGGATTCACCCTTGTCGAGGCCGACCTGGCGGACGTGGAGCCTGGCGGCTTCCTCCGTAGCGGCGACACGATCTTTCACCTGGCCGGCCAGCCGGGGGTCCGTGCCTCGTGGGGGAAAGACTTCAGCACGTACGTCCGTAACAACGTCCTGGTCACCCAGCGCTTGCTCGAAGCCTGCAAGCAACTGCAGATCGCCAAGTTCGTCTACGCATCGAGCTCGTCGGTGTACGGCGACAGCGAGTCGTATCCCACGTCTGAGACGCTGAGGCCGTCACCCGTCTCGCCCTACGGGGTGACGAAGCTTGCGGCCGAGCATCTCACCGAGACCTACCGCAAGAGCTTCGGGCTCCCCACAGCAAGTCTGCGCTTGTTCACGGTGTACGGGCCACGGCAGCGCCCAGACATGGCCTTTGCCCGCATGATTCGGGCCGGGCTGCTCGGCACACCATTTGTGATCTACGGGGATGGGCAGCAGACGCGCGACTTCACGTACGTGGCCGACGTCGTGTCTGCGATGGTCGGGGTGGCCGGCTCGTCGTGGTGCGGGGTGGCCAATATCGGTGGGGGATCCACAACGTCGATGAAGCGCATCGTCGAGATCGTGCGGGGGCTCTGCGGTGCGCTTGAGGTCCGCTTCGAACCGACCGCGCGTGGCGATGTGCGGCACACCGCCGCTGACACGTCCGTTGCGGCGCAGAGTTTCGGCTACCGGCCGTTGACGCAGGTCGCCGAGGGACTGGCCGGGATGGTCGCGGCTGAACGGGCCCAGCTCACGTCGGTGGTCCTGTGACCCTCGCCTGGGTGCCTGCACCACGACCGGTCGTCTCCGAGGCGCAGCTGCCACCGGCGACGAAACAGGCGCGGATGAAGGTGCTCCACGTGATCACGCGGCTCGAAGCCGGCGCCGGTGGAAACACGCTGATGTCGGCGATCGGCATGGACATGTCACGGTATGAAACGTGGATCGCGGGCGGTCCAGGTGGTCCGCTGTGGGCGCAGGCTCGGCGCGCTGGTGTCCACGTCGTAGAGCTGCCTCACCTGCGTCGCGCCGTCAACGCCGTGGACGACACCCGGACCCTCATCGAGTTGGTCACCCTGATCCGCCGTGAGCACTTTGCCATCGTGCACGTGCACTCCGCCAAGTCTGGGGTCCTGGGCCGGCTCGCTGCCCTCCTTTGCCGCGTCCCGGTCGTCATCTACACGCTTCACGGCCGTGATCCCTGGTGGCCGGCACCGGATGGCGCGGCAACACAGCTTTCTGCTCGCCTGCCCGATGCGTCACGGGCGTTCCTCACGGTCGAGCGATTGCTACGCCTGGCGACCGACCGTTTCGTCGCGGTGGCGCCCAGCGTTGCCCGGGACGCGGTACTGGCCCGCGTCGCGACGCCGGGGAAAGTCGATGTCGCCGCGTCTGCTGTCGATCTCGACAACATCCCGTTCGGCCCCCCGTCCTGGGTACGGGGCGAGCTCGGAGTGCCGCCGAGCGCGCCGCTCGTCGGCACGGTCGGTCGCCTGGATGCGCAGAAAGCACCCTTGGACTTCGTCCGGATGGCAGCGCAGGTGGCGCGCAGGCGACCCGATGCGTGCTTCGTCATGGTTGGTGACGGCGAGCTTGCAGGTGAGGTCGAAGAGCTGGCGCGCAACCTGGGTGTCTCCATACTGCTGACGGGGTTCCGGACGGACGCCGCGCAACTCGCTGCGGCCTTCGACGTCTTCGTGATCAGTTCGTTGTACGAGGGTGTCGGGCGCGCGCTCACCGAGGCGATGGCGTCGGGGCGGCCGGTGGTGGCGACCGCGGTGGACGGCGTGGTGGATGTCGTGAGCCCTGGCGCAACGGGGTTGCTTGCAGGTGCAGGGGATCCCGGCAGCCTCGCCGAAGGTGTGACCTGGATGCTCGACCATCCCGCTGAAGCCACCCAGATGGGCGTGCAGGCGCGCGCTGTGGTCCGTGAGTTGTTCTCGGCGAGCCGTATGTGTTCCACCCTGGACGCCGTCTACAGCGCAGCCCTTGGCCTCGTACCGCTTGGGGCACCCGTGTTGGACACATCGGGCGTGGATCGGGTGGCGGCGTCTTCGGGATCCGGGCCGATCCGATGATCATGGTCGACGCTCGGGCGCTGAACTGGCGTTTCGTCCTGCCGTCCGAGCCGGCCGACCCAGTGGTACTCGACCTGGCTGCCGCTGAGCTCTACGGTCGGTTGGCGGACGCACTTACCGGTGCTCCCTGGCCCGCGATCGTCGTCCCCGACCTAGCTGCCTGGACGGCCGGCAAATCGCCGCGAACGGCCTTGCATGAGCTTGCCGAGGGAATAGCACCCGGCGGCTGGCTCTGCGTTGGCTTCCGCAACCGTTGGCTGCCCGGCACGGCACAGGGCGCCATGGGGGTGCGCGCTGCGACCTCGGCGCTCCGCAACGCTGGACTCCACCTCGAAAGTGTTTACCTCCCGCTGCCCGACCACCGCCAGCCCGCCTTCCTCGTCGACGCCCAGACCCGCAGCCAGCTTGACTACGTCTTCCGCCACACCTTCCTCAGCTACCTCCCGGGGGGTTCGGTGTGGGCTCGGCTGGGTCGCCGTCTGCTGGTCGTGGCGCGCATCGTAGCTATCAGGGTGCCGCATCCGGTCCGGGTGCGACTCGCACCGGCCTACTTCGTGATCGCTCGGAGGTCACCATGATCCAGGCGATCTGCCAGCGGCTCAACGACATGGACGCACGAGGGCTTCGCGGGCGGCCGGGTAGCGGGGTCGTGGTCGGGATCGATCGTGACCCCATGGCGAAGGTGACCCTGCTCCTGTTCGACGACCGTGGCGAGTTGACGGCAGTGGCGAAGGTTGCCCGCAATCCTGGCGTCGAGCCGGCTCTGCGCAGGGAGGGCGCGGCGATGTGCCGGCTGGCCGCCGAAGCCCTGCCCAGCCTTCGTCCCCAGGTACCGCGACCGCTGCTGCTCGAACGCATCGCAGGACGGCTCGTCCTGGCCTCTACGGCCGTCGCCGGGGCACCGTTGACCGTCAGGTACTACACGCCGGGCCACGTCACCAACGCCGACAGTGTCGCTGCAGACTTTGCGATGGCCGGACGGTGGATCACCGCACTGCAGCACGAAACCCCGACCGCGACAGCAACGCTGTGCGAGGCGTACCAGCGGTACGTCGTCCCTGTCGTCGAGCGCTACCGACGCCTGATCGGAGGTAGCTGCTGGGAGTTGCAGCTGTTCGCTGCGATCGAATGTGGTGCGCGCGAACTCGCCGACTTGGAAGTCCCGACCCCCCTAGTACACGGTGACTACGCGATCGGCAACATCCTGGTGCAAGCCGGTGCGGTGGCAGGCGTGGTCGACTGGGAGCTCTCCCGCGAGGCCTCGCTGCCCCTGCTGGACGTGCTGAAGTTCGCCGCATCATACTCATCGTTCCTCGACCGCGCCCAACCGCCACGAGCCGATCGGCTGCGCGGACATCCCGGCTGGAGCGCCGCGTCCAAGCAGTGGTCGGCCCCGGCCGGTTGGATGAATCTGACAGGCTTCATGTACGGGTTCTTCGGCGAGGGGTGGTACCCCGATCTCGTCAGGGGCTTTGTCGCGGAGCACGCCACGCGCCTCGGGCTGCCGCCCAGCGTCCTGCCGTTGCTGATTCGAGCGTTCCTCCTGGACCAGGCCACCGTGCTCGACAACGCCACCTACGCAAGCGGCTACCGGGCCTTGCTGCACGCAGTCCATGACGCCTTGACGGACCGCGCAGTCGGTTCGGTCGGTGCGCGGTGACCGCCGGTGCGCCCCCGCCGGGTGTCAGGGCCAACCTCCGGGCCCGCGTCGGTGCCCTGCTCGCCCTTGGCGTCGCCGGCCTGGTCGTCGCTCGAACGGCTGGGGCGCCGGGCGTGGGTACGTTTACCTTGCTGCGGGTGCTGCCTTGGCTCACCGGGCTCCTGATGAGCAACGGCGTCTACGCCGCAGCGCCCTACTTCCTCTCCGGCCCAGACCGTGACGAGCGCCGGTTTCGGTCAACGCTGCCCGCGATGGCCGTCGCGGCGGGGATCGCCGGCGGCGGGCTCTGGGCCCTCGCGACGCCTTTGTTCTCCGCTGCGCTGTTCCACGGCGTGCCCGTGACGTTGGTCGCCCTGGCCGGGGTCTCGGTCCTGACCCAGCTCGTCGAGACGACCGCGAAGGCATGTTCACAGGGCTCCGGCGACCTCACAGGCAGCAACCGCGTGATAGTTCTCGAAGAAATGGTCTTCCTGCCCTGGTACGGGCTGTTCCTGGTGTCCGGGTCTAGCACCTATGCAGCCATCGTGTTCGCCCTCCTGCTCGGTGACTTAACGACGGCGATCAGCGCCTGGTCGCGGCTCTGGCGCCGGGGCTACTTCGACGGCGCCGGCAGGCCCTCGTTCCAGCTGGCGGCACGGGTGTCACGGTACGGGCTGCGCGCCGAGGCAGGCAGCGTCATGCAGACTCTGAACGCCCGCTTGGACTTCGTACTCGTTGCCGGGCTGATCGGTCCGAAAGCCGTTGGCCTGTACGCAATCGCGTCACGTTACGCCGAGCTGCTCCGTCTTCCGGCGCTCTCCTTGAACTACGTTCTGTTCCCTGCCTTCGCCCGCGCCGGGACCGTCCAGGCACGGTCGGAGACGAGCAGGTCACTCGCGCGGCTCTGGTGGACCCCGGTCGCCGCTGCCCTACCTATGGCACTGCTGGCGCCGTATGTCGTGCCCTTGGTCTACGGCGAGGAGTTCCGCGGGTCCAGCGGCCCAGCCCTGGTCCTGCTGGTTGGGATGAGCGGTGTCGTCATCAACGGCATCATCACGGCCTACCTTTCCGGTATCGGCAGGCCCGGGCTGGGCTCGATAGCGACCGGTGCTGGGCTCGTCATCACGGTGCTGCTCGACCTGCTGCTCATCCCGAGGTTCGGTGTCATGGGCGCGGCCGCCGCATCAACAGCCACCTACCTGACCACGACAGTCGTGCTCCTGGTCGCCTTTCGCTGGGTGGGTGCCGCACCCTCGCGTGCCGCATCGCCGGCAACCTCGAGCGCACTCCAGGTCACGCCTTGAGCGCCCCGGTGCTCTGGACGCGGCCGGAGCGGAACGCGCGCCCGAACCCGAGGCTGGCGGCAAAGCGGATCTGCGAGGTGGTCATCGCCGCCTGCTTGCTCCTGCTGCTCACGCCCGTCCTGCTCGTCATCGCCACGCTGATCGTGATCGAGTCACGAGGAGCGGTGCTGTTCCGGCAGGTGCGGGTGGGGCGGGACGGCCGGCCGTTCCTCATCTGCAAGTTCCGCACGATGGTCAGCGACGCAAGCCGGTTGGGCGACAACATCAGCCCGCGGAACGACCCACGCATCACCAGAGTGGGCCGGTTCCTGCGTCGGTCGTGCCTCGATGAGCTTCCACAACTGCTCAACATCCTGACCGGGGACATGGCCCTGGTGGGACCCCGCCCGGAGACCCCGGAGTTCGTGCGGCTCTACCAGCCATCCGATCTGCGTGTCCTGTCCGTCCGCCCTGGGGTCATGGGGCCGTCGACGCTCGCCGGCATGGGCGAAGAAGACCGCCTGGCCCAGGCAGCCGACCCGTTGCGGCTCTACGTTTCGGAGATCCTGCCCGAGCGGGTGCGCGCTGACCTGGGCTACCTCGATGACTGGTCGCTCGGCCGCGACGCGCGCCTTGTGGTGGCCCAAGTGAGAGTGATTCTGCGGAGGCTTCGATGACAGTGACCCCGCGTACTCCTGGTCGGAGCGTCCCGCTCCCCCGGGACGAACCGGTCCAGGTGCAGGAGTGGACAGACGGGCACACTTGGGACGCGTTCGTCTCCGGCGCGACAGACGGGACCATCGCCCACCGCTGGCCATGGCTCAAGATCGTCCGTGACACGTACGGCCACCGCACGTTCGCTCTCGCAGCGGTTCGAGGGCAGCAGCTGTGCGGGGTTCTGCCGCTGGTGCTGGTCCGCAGCCTGCTGTTCAGCCGGCAGCTGGTGTCGATGCCGTACCTCGACTGCGGTGGGATCTGCTCGGGCGGGGACGCTGGAGCGCAGGAGGCTCTCCTGCACACCGCGCTCGGGCTGGCTCAGGAGCACGAGACGCCGCTCGAGCTACGCCATCGCGAGCGGCGCAGCTACGACCTGCCGGCATCCACTCACAAGGTCACGATGACACTTGACCTCACCGGCGGTGAGTCCATGGCCTGGAGCCGCATCAAGTCCAACCGCCGTGGACAGGTGCGCAAAGCAACGCGCAACGGCCTCGCCGTCGAGGTGCATGGTGAAGAAGGCGTATCCGACTTCTTCTCGGTCCTGGCAGCAAACATGCGCGATCTTGGCTCACCGATGCACCGGCGGACGCTGTTCGCCTCCATCATGGAGAGCTTCGGCGAGGACGCCCGCATCCTGCTCGTGCGCTCCGACGGGCACACCATAGGGGCCGGCCTTGTCCTCCTGCACCGCGACACCATGGTCCTGCCGTTCTCCTCTTCGCTCCGCCCATCGTTCTCGCTCGGAACCAACCAGCTCCTCTACTGGGAGGCAATCCGGTACGCCGTCGCGCGCCAGTGCCGCATCTTCGACTTCGGGCGGTCCTCACCCGGATCCGGAACGTATGAGGCCAAGCGCGAGTGGGGCGCAGAACCCGTGCCCCTGTACTGGTATCACGATCACGCGTCTGGCAAGACCTACGAGACCACCCAGCGGCGAGAATGGGCCACCGACCTATGGCGCCGGCTGCCCGTCCCGGTCGCGACAGCTGCTGGCCATCTCATCCGCGGCGGCCTCCCGCAATGACCTGCCGGGCAGGCTCGCACCGACGGCCATCCACCCGGTCATCGTTCGGGGCTCGCTGGGGCGTCGCGACGGCACTGTGGCTGGCGGCAACCTTGGCCGGGACACCCGCAGCCGGTCTGGCTGCCGACACCACGCAGGCAGCGCTGCCGGCGACTCCGATTGTTGCGCAGGGGGTCAGCAGTGCGAACCCGGCGCACCTCGTGCGCGACAGGGCGTGGGACTTCGCCGAGATGCGCAAGACCTTCAATGCAGTCGCTTTGCTCCCCGGCGACCCCTCGACCGTGCAGCAAGCCCGCGCAGCCGGTCTTGCTGTCGTCCTCGAGTTCGACTTCAAGGCGTACTTCTTTCGAGGGGAGGACATCTCGGCGAAGGTCGATGCCGTGGTCCAACAGATCCAGGCAGCCCCCGGGACGGTCGCCGCCATCGACATCGCCGATCGCATCAACGAGCAGAACGCACCGGCTGACGCGCTCCGCTACCTTGCGGCCACCGCTGGCGTGTTGCAACGCGAGGTGCCAGGCATCCCCGTCCTGGTCAACGTGTCGGACTGGGAGCTGACGTGCGGACGCCCCAACCAGTCGCCGTGCGGTTCCCACGGCGCCCGCTTCCGCTACGAAACAAACTCCGTTGCCGACATCCTCTACCGCAGTGGCTACGTGGACGGTTTCACGATCGCCGACAACCTCAAAAACAACGATGTGGAGGCGCAGCGTGCGGCGTGGGTAGCGGCCCGGACGCGTTGGCCCGCGCCGTTCATCCTCTGGTCGACCAGCTCGCAGCTGTCCTTCCCCGAAGAGCGCTACGGGGGGACAGCCGACACCGCAGCTGCGACGGTCGCGGCATACATGGCGGCGCCAATCGCCGGTGGTGCCGACGGTCTGGCGCTGTGGGCATGGCACCAGAAGTACCAGGGGGGGTTTTACTCCTTCCTCGACAAGGACAGCGGGACGAATCCGCTGTGGACGTCGATGGTGGCCACGACGAGGCTGATCAGCGCGGGCCATGACCCAACCCCGACCGGACCTGCACTGGCGTTCGGAGGACAGACACGGTCGGCCGCACCAGCTCGGAACGCCACTGCTCGTGGCTCAGCCATCAAAGTCAGTCTGCTGTCGGCCCTCGGTTTCGGGGTCATCCTCGCCGTGCTCAGCGGAGGGATCACCAGTCGGATCCGTCAGCGACGTCATGTCTATACAGACTTGTCACCGCTATCCTCGGCAGTATCAGAACAGACTGCAAAGCATGACTGAATCCACGGCTCGAGAGCGCACGTATCAAGGGCCACCGGAGTCTGCGGGATCCCTCAGCCGCGCCGGGGCGCAACCCCGAACACGTCAACGGCGAGGTCATACGGCGCACCGACGTCGTCGAGATCTTTCTCAGCCCGCCACCTCGATCCGAGGCCGTTCATCACGTTGGGTCGCCGAGAGCCGTAGCCGCGCTACGCCAATTGCAGGGGGACGGTTGTCCGGGCGCTCCCTACCGTCAGACTGCGGTAAGGCATCGCGTTCAAGCGATCGTCCGGGTGACCAACATGCGTAGTCGACGGGCACGGTACAAAGGCGCTCTGGTGGCGTTAGTTCTCCTGCTGTTCCTGGCAACGGCTGCTTCGTCTGCCCGTGCGGTTGTTTCCACGTTGTACGTCGGTGGCATTGCCTGTTCCGACACCGGATCCGGGACCGTGACGCAGCCTTACTGCACCATCTCTGCGGCAGCGCGGGTCGCCGTCGCGGGCCAGACCGTGCAGGTGGGCCCGGGCAGTTACGCAGAGCAGGTCCGCCCAGCTAATTCGGGTACGTCGACGGCACCGCTCACGTTCAGCGCGTCGCCTGGCACGAATGTCACCGTGACTGGGGCCACGCACAGCTT
Source organism: Frankiales bacterium (assembly GCA_043732645.1). Lineage (GTDB taxonomy): Bacteria > Actinomycetota > Actinomycetes > Mycobacteriales > SCTD01 > RYN-111. Next base: position 7,448 of record JAYTHM010000229.1, on the reverse strand, counting down.
TGATCTGAGCTACCGCAGTTACGTTAACGTCTCCGGCTTCACCAGCACCAACACCAGCTCGAGTGGGATCTACCTAAACCACACCGACCATGCGACGATTTCCAGGAATACCGTGACCACCGCCGGGCAGCCGGTTTCGGGGCTGACCGCGTACGGCATCTACCTCAATGTGGCGACGGACTCGGTCGTCCAGGGCAACCTGACCTACGGCAACAGCGGCGCCGGCATCTACCTCACCGGTGACACGACCCGGGTGACCGTCGACCGCAACGACAGCCATGACAACGCCAACGGGTATCAGCGGGCTGCGACGGGGATCGACGTCCGTGCACCCAGCAACGTCATCACGCGTAACCGCTTGCACAACAATGAGGACTCCGGGCTGCAGACGTACCCCGGTGGCGACAACAACCAGATCGTCGGCAACATGGCCTATGACAACAAGGGCTTTACAGCGACCCTAGAGACGAACTGTGACAAGCCGCCGAGTGGGGCGTCTGGCTGCATTACAGGAGATCACGGAATCGACAACTACGGAACCCGTGGCAACTCACTTGTCGGCAACACCGTCTACAACAACGTCTCCACAGGGATCAACGTCGAAGGGCTGACGGCAACATATCTCGTGTCCAGTATTGGCGCGAGTGACACGACGATCCAAGTGGGGAGCGCGAAGGGTTTTCCCTCCTCCACTAGCTTTCGCATCCAGATCGACAACGAGCGGGCGACGGTGGTCGCAGGCCAAGGAACCACGACATGGACGGTCACCCGGGGAGCCGACGGAACGACCGCAACATCTCATGCCGCGGGTTGCGACGGCTCGTCCTGCGCACTGAAGAATCTGAACGTCCTGCAATGGGCAGGGTTCCTGCTCGAGAACAACATCAGCGTTGACAATGCGATCAAATGTCCAGACGGCAACGGCGGCGTACGGACCCCCTGCAACCGAACTAAGGGTGAGATCAGGGTAGATCAGTACACGCGCGTAGGGTCAGCGCTGACTACAACCTGCCGTGGACGAGTTCTACGACCTACCCATATGTGTACACGTGGGGGAACCCGATGTTTGCAACCGTGGGGGCGCTGAGGACGGCAACCGGACAGGAGATGCACGGCTCCCAGGCCAATCCACTCTGGGCGGACGCCGTTGGACATAACTTCTACCTGACCAGCGGCTCGCCGGCAATCGATGCCGCAGACTCGTCCGCGTTCGGCGAGTTGAGCACAGACACCGACGGTGCATCCCGCATTGACGACCCCGGCACGACAAACACGGGCTACGGCCCAAGAACCTATGACGACAAGGGAGCCTTCGAGTATCAGCCCCCGGTCGCGGGGACACCATGATCAATGACCAGGGGCTCAGTCACAGAATGGCTAGGCGAATGCGGGCAGTCGTTGCACTCGTACTCGTCCTGATCACCGCCACGACTGCCACCCGAATCGCCACGGCTGCGGTCGCGCCTCGTGCCACGCTGACGGGTTCGGTGGTCGACGGGGACTTCGTCGAGACCTGCAACAGGGCGCTGGGTGTCCTCGCGCGGATTGGCAAGACGATGTCGAATCGCGATGCAAATCTCATCGATGACAGAAGGGCGACAGCTGAACTCGGGAGAAGTACGTCCGAGCTCCAGGCGATCAGCAGGTCGACCTCGGACGCCGTACTCCCCGAAACGCTACAAGATGTCATCGACGCCGTGTCGGCCTTCAACACGGTGACGGCTGACAGCCCACGAGCCGCCGACCTCCGGGCGGTGGCTGCTAATGCCGTAACAGGCTTCACAAAAACCTGTCCCGTACACAACGGTGGATTCGAGTCCGGTTTGGCAGGCTGGTCAGTGATCGGTGCCAGCATCGCCTTGACTCCTACATCGCACAGCGGCGCGTTCGCTGCCCGTCTGACCAGCGACGGCAAGGCGGCCGTTGAGGCGACTCTCAAGGACGCGGTCACCACGACCTACCGCAACGGTTACAGCGTCGCCCTGTGGGTTCGTAGCAACTCGCCGACCAGCGTGACTCTCCGGCTGACGGAGCGTCGCAGCGCCACCGTGGTTGGTGGGACGCAGCGGTCGGCAAACATCGACACCGTCTGGCGGGCGTTGACGCTGTCCTACCACGTGGTGGCACCGGGCTCCTCGCTGGACGTCGTCGTCACTGAGACCGGCTCGGCCGCGGGGGCCAGCCTGGACATCGACGACGTCGGGGTGGTGCACCGGTAGCGGACGCCAACACCGGCGGCGGGGTGTCCCGCTTCTGGTCTTCCGCGCCGTAAGTTTCGTGAAGAATTGCCCAAGTGAGGCAAGGACATCTTCGGCTGATTCGTTTCACCAGCGACCATCGCAGCTGGCTAAGACCTCACCATCAGGGTCAGGGGTTGGACCCAATACCCCTCTGACGCGTAACCATTCGGGTGCGGCTCCGCTGGAGTGACATGTAGGTGCGTCGTGGATGACGTCGGGTGGCGTGGTGCGGCGGCCGGCTGTCAAGGGACAGCGTGAACTGCCCGGAGACGGTCATGAGATCTGCCCGGTGGTAGCCATGGGATCTGCCCAGGGGTGGCCACCAGGACTGCCGGGTCAGTGGCCTAGGCGAGTCGCCTCCTGATCTTGCTGGTCGTTCGGTGGCTGCGCCAGGTCGGTGAACGCGACGGGTTCCTCGCAGTGTGGGCAGTTCCCGCCTTGGTCGATGCGCCGGCAGAACAGCTGGCAGTGTGGGCAGCGTCGCTGGTTGAGCAACCGTTGCTCGCAGTCGGGGCATTGATAGATGCCGGCGAACTGGTCGGGTCGGTTCGGGGTGTGGCTTGGTGGCGTCATGGTCGGGTCCCAAGGGGGACGACGGCTACGCCGGCGAGGGCTTGGGACAACCGGACGCTGTCGCCGGTGGTTTGGCAGACGTGCGCATGGTGGAGCAGCCGATCGACGGTGGCTGTCGCGAGGGTCTTGGGCATCAGTTCATCAAAAGCAGCCGGGTGCAGGTTGGAGCTGACCGCGACGCTGCGTTTTTCATAGGCGGCGTCGACCAGCCGGTAGAGGCCCTCGGCGGCGTCCTGGGCTACCGGGAGTAGCCCTACGTCGTCGACCATCGCGACGTCAGCGCGTAGGACGCGGCTGATGGCTTTGCTGACGCTGTCGTCGGCGCGGTGCTGACCCACCAGCACCCCGAGTTGTTCCAGGGTGAACCAGGCGACCTTGAGGCCACGTTCGACGGCGAGCTGCCCCTGGGCCTTGAGTAGGTAGGGACGTCTTACCCGTCCCGGACGGGCCGCGGGCCACCAGGTTCTCCCGACGTCCGACCCGCTCCAACGTCTGCAGGGCCTGCTGGGTCGGGGCCGGGATCGAGCTGGCTTCGGGCTGCCAGGCCCCCGAAGGTCTTCCCGGTCGGGAACGCCGCCGCTGCCCGGCGGGTCGCCAGCGACGACCGGGCCCGGCCGGCGGCCTCCTCGGTCAGGAGCGCCCGGAGCACCTCGGTGGGATCCCGGCGCCGCGCTTTGGCGGTCGCCAGGACCTCAGGGGCGTGCCGCCGGATGTGCGGCAGCCGCAGGCCGCGCAGCAACGCTTCCAGGTCCTGTGGCAATGCCGGTGCGGCTGGCACCCCCCCCTGCCGGGGCGGTCGTGGCGCCCCGAGGTGTGCTGCTGTGCTTGAAAGTCGCGACGGCAGGTGTGCTGGTCGCGGTCACCGGACCACCACGCCATCGGTGTCGTGATCGTCGGGCTCGGCAGGGGGCTGGTGGCCGCTCAGGGCAGCCCAGCCGCTGGTCCCTTGGGTCAGGCTGCGGTCTTTGGTCGCCTGACGCCGCGGACCTGCCTGGTTGCGGGCGTGGTGGTTCACGATCAAACCCAGGTCGGCCTCGGCGAAGCGGCTGTTCACTGCGGCGTGCCCGAGGGCCCAGTCGACCTTGGCGGGGTCGCCGAGCTTGGCCAGTGCGACGGCCTCAGCCATCTTCAGAGGCATCTTGGTGACTCTCCGGCGGCAGCCTCGGTCAGCCACAACACTGCGCCCACCCCGAGGGGTAAGAACTCCTCCTCCTGGGCGTTCTTGGCCTTCAGCTGCCGCCCCAGCGCACCAGCGGGTGGGGCGGGAAAGTGCCCGTGGAGGATCTTCGGGCTACCGGGGGTGGCCCGGGCGTGCCGGGCGACCTCGACCGGCCCCACCGGTCCGCCGTGCACGGTGATGACCTGCTCGTCGCTGCCCTGACCGTGCACCCGGACCCAGACCTGCTGGCCGAGCAGCGGATGCGGCGTCGCTCAACAGCACCGAGTACTGGCCGTAGTCCAACGCGACCATCGGGGTCCTGGCCCCGACCGTCCGGGCCAGCCCGAACGCGACCGTGTGCGGCGCTGCCGGCAACGGATGCAACCGGGCCTGCTCGGCCGCGAGCATCTCCACCGGAGCCCGCCGGGTCACCCGATGGACCCGCGCGTTGACCTGTCCGCAGAACACCTCACACGCCGCTTCGAGCTCAGCAAACGAGCCGTACTCGACGAGCAGGTTCGTGTCGGTCGGGACCAGATCTGCCTTGGCGATCTTCACGGTGCTCTCACTGCCACCCTTGGTAGCCGGATCGGCCGGTTCGCACGTGTGGACCGTCAGGGCGTAATGCCAGGCGAAGCTGAGGATCTGCAGGTTACGGACTGCCATCCCGGCGATGTGCTGAACGGTCACGGTAGTCCCGTTATCGGTCCATTCAACCGAATTGGATCGACATAACCTAATACCGATCCGCTGGTTATGCCCAGCTCCGAACCCGAAAGGGTCCGCCCTGGTCAAAGAACCCAGGCCGTCACGTCATCGCCTCGGCAAACCAGCGGCTCGGATTCCCTGCTCTGGCAGCAGAAGGGCGACCCGCGGCTGCCAGCGACTTCGTCCTGGGCTCTGGGAGAGGTACACGACCCGTGTTCACCGGCCGTAGGTCACGGAGCCCGGGATGTCACGTAGAAGTCCCGGGCGCCCCTGACCGCGTTCGCGATAATCGGGCTGAGCTGGACCCGAACGAGGTCCTGTACGTGAGCGTCCGCCGCCGCCAAGGCCGCCATCTCGCGCTCACGTCGGGTCAGCTCCCGCGCGGCCAACACTGCAGTGGCCTCCTGTACGTTCAGAGCTTCAGCAGTGGAGGTCGCCGCGGCCGAGAGCCGGTGGTCAGCATTGAAGACACGACTGATGGCCTTCGTCGGCCAGAGGAACTCATCCAACGATCCGCTCGTCAGGGCAGTGGCGCACTCCGCGGCCGGACCACCCGATACGTAGAGAGCCCGAGCACGAAGGCTAAGGATCCGCGTTCGCCATCGAACAATCCCCTGCTGATGCGGACACGGCAGGAGAGGACGAGCCCTTGCACAACCTTGTCGAAGTCTGCCTTGAACCCAACCTGAACATCGCACCGAAGTCGCCAACAGATCTCGCGCGTCCAGCCACTGATAGGCCATGCTCGCATGGTGTCCCGTGCGCAGTACCCCGCGTGTTCCGGCAGTGTTCCGGCTCAACGCGTCCAGCGTGCAGGTAAACGACCCCCTTGGCTTCCCGCCTCGCGAGGCGGGAGGCCGGGGTTGTCGACGAGTAAGCGCATCAACTCGGGTTCCACGATTCGCAGCCAGCTCGAGCTCAGCTCCGTGGTCCCCGTCCTGCCGGACGACACCGTCCGCGGGCAGCGCCCACGGATCGACAGCGTCTGCACCGCCACTCACGCCAGGAACACCAGGTGCAATGAAAGGGCATATCGGCGGTGGCTGTTATCGATACTCGACGTGTGCCGCCAGCGATGACACAACCGGATCCTGGCGTCTGCCGGCAGGTGATCGCCGAGGTGGTCGACTCCTCCCTGGGTAGGCTGCACCGTGAAGATCAGGTACTCGCGCGGACCGGCGGTCCGGCCGGCAACGCCCGGCTGACGGCGTGGCTCGGCCTCACCCTGCTGGCCCTGTTCCTCGGCGAGCTCGTCACGCTGCTCGACGTCAGGGGGCTGATCAGTTGGCACATCGCTGTGGGGTTGATCTTGATCCCGCCGTCGGTCGCCAAGACCGTCTCGACCGGCTGGCGGATGGTGCGTTACTACCTGGACTCCGAGCCCTATGTGCGGGCCGGGCCGCCACCGCTGCTACTTCGGATGCTCGGTCCGCTGGTGATCTTGGGAACTACGTCAGTGCTGGCCAGCGGAGTGCTACTGATTGGCCTCGGGCCGGCCGCATCGTTCCGTCCCTGGTTCAGCGTCGCCGGACACAGTGTCTCGCCGCTGACCGTGCACCAGGCGAGCTTCATCGTGTGGGCGGTGGGGACGGGGCTGCATGTGCTTGCCCGCCTCGTTCCCGCTGCTCAGCTGGCAGCGGGAACCCAGCGGACGGATCGGGTGCCGGGTGGGGTTGCTCGCGGTCTGACGCTTGCCGTGGCTGCGGTCGCTGCCGCTGGGATCGCGATCATCGTGCTCGCTCTGTCCGGGGCGTGGACGGACGGCAGTTTCCAGCAGCACCGGTTAGACCGTCCTGGTCAGTTGGAAGGCCAATGATGCCGATACGGCCGTCGGCCGGCGTCGGGTGCTGCTGGCCTCGATGGTGACCGTCGGTGCGCTGATTTTCGGTCTGGCGCTGCACGGCCACATCGGTGCTGCCCCCCATCTGTGGCTTGCCTCTGCGGCACTTGACCCAGCCAGCCCTGGGACCATCGTGGCGCTACCTGGCCGGCCCTCCCGGCTGGCTGCAGTCGACGTCTACGCCCACACGGGCACCGGCCAGTTCGCGCCAGCGACGGCAGGTGTTCTGTACCGGCTGTACGTGCCCGAGCGCCGGGACCGGGATAATGGTGAGGGATCGGCAGACGATGCGGATGGCGGGGCACTTCCGGACCGGTCTGGACCCGCCCCACGTCGCGCCCTCCGATGACAATCGGACCTCATATGCCACCAACGACGGGGAAACAGCCTGACGCCCTTCAACCCGCGCAGCGGCCGACTTTCGGGACCGAACATCGCCGTCGCTACGACGCCACCGTCTACAAGATCTCCACCGTGGACGGCCGGCTGCTCGGGCAAGTGCACGTCCCCCTAACGTCGCGCGCTGTACGTCTGGCCGCAGCCGGGCCGGTACTCGCTTGGACACACCGGGAACATGAGGTGACCGGAAACTCCAAGGTCGGCAAACGCTCGTGAAGAAACGCCCCAGCCCCAGCACTCATTGCGGAAACCCCATCAGGTGCCCCTACAGACCCACAAAAACAGACCAATGAAAGCCCTAGACGATCCAACAACCGTCGGCACTCAGTAGGCTAAAACAGTCCATTCTGAGCGTGAATCTGAGATGTCTGCCTGTCAACGAGCATGGTGCAAGGCCTAGATCATCACGTATCACCAGTGGCAGGCTGCGTACCCGATGCTGAGCAGGATTGGTTGGTCTAAGCGCTCAGCCTCGGCGAAGGCCTCGGGTCCCCAGGGCCACCAATCCACTGGATTTTGAGCGTGCTGG
>JAYTHM010000228.1:0-5732 GCA_043732645.1 Frankiales bacterium | reverse complement strand
CCCTGGAGCCGGTCTCCTATGGCACCTTCCGCATGTGATGCGCCATGACGCCGACCGCCATGACCGCTTACGTCCTAGGAACTGCTCCGGCGGGTTGGCGTGAGAGGTAGGACGCAGATGTTCGGCACGGTCCTGGTGGCCAACCGTGGTGAGATCGCGGTCCGCATCATGAGGACCCTGCGGGCCATGGGGATCCGCACGGTCGCCGTCTACTCCGACGCCGACGCGGGCGCCCGGCACGTGCGGGAGGCCGACGTCGCCATCCGGATCGGGCCGGCGCCCGCGCGCGAGTCCTACCTGTCGATCGCCGCCGTCGTGCGGGCCTGCATGCAGTCCGGTGCGCAGGCCGTCCACCCCGGGTACGGCTTCCTGGCCGAGAACGCCGACTTCGCGCAGGCCCTCGCCGACCACGGCATCGTCTTCATCGGCCCGCCGGTCGAGGCCGTCCGCGTCATGGGGGACAAGATCAACGCCAAGCAGACCGTCTCGAAGGCGGGGGTGCCCGTCGTACCGGGTCGGACTGACGCGGCGATGACGGACGCCGACCTGCTGGAGGCGGCGGCCGAGGTCGGCTACCCCGTGCTGGTCAAGCCCAGTGCGGGCGGTGGGGGCAAGGGGATGTTCCTCGTCGAGGCTCCCCCGAACCTGCCGGCCGCTCTCGTTTCGGCCCGGCGTACGGCGGCCGGGGCGTTCGGGGACGACACGCTTTTCCTCGAGCGGTACGTCACGACCCCCCGCCACATCGAGGTGCAGGTCCTCGCCGACGGCCACGGAACGACGATCCACCTGGGGGAGCGCGAGTGCTCGCTGCAGCGGCGGCACCAGAAGGTCGTCGAGGAGGCGCCCTCGGCCCTGCTAGACGAGGCGACCCGAGCCCGCATCGGCGCGTCGGCCGTCGCCACCGCCAGGGCCGTCGGCTATGTCGGCGCGGGCACCGTGGAATTTATCGTCAGCACCGACCGGCCGGACGAGTTCTTCTTCATGGAGATGAACACCCGGCTGCAGGTCGAGCACCCCGTGACCGAGCTCGTCACCGGGATCGACCTGGTCGAGCAGCAGGTCCGGGTCGCCGCCGGGCTCCCCCTCGGGCTGACGCAGGAGGACATCCGGCTGAACGGGCACGCTGTCGAGGTCCGCACCTACGCCGAGGACCCGGCGCGCGGGTTCTTGCCGACGGGTGGGACCGTGCTGCGCCTGCACGAGCCGACCGGCGTGAACGTGCGGGTAGACAGCAGCCTGCTCGAGGGGACCGTCACCGGTAGCGCCTACGACCCGATGCTGAACAAGGTCATCGCCTGGGGGCCTGACCGGGCGTCCGCGCTCGCCAAGCTCGACCGAGCCCTGGCGGAGCAGGTGATTCTCGGCGTCACGACCAATACCGCTTTCCTGCGCCGACTCATCACGCACCCGTCGGTGCTCGCGGGCGACCTCGACACCGGCCTCATCGAGCGGCACCTGGACGAGCTCACCATCGACGAGGTGCCCGTGGCGGCCCTTGCGGCGTACGCGCTGCACCACCGGCTCACGACCGGCGGTGACGTGTGGCAGACAGCCTGGCGCCCGGTCGGTCCCGCTGCCCTCACCTGGCTGCTGTCCCTGCCCGACGGCAGCACCCGAGCCGTCGAGCTGCAGGCCGACGAGGTGTTACGCGTCGACGGCGAGCCGCACCTGGTTGCCGGCACGTTGGTCGGGAACGACGTCCTCGTGACCCTGGACGGCAGGACGACCCGCTGGTGCGTCGCCGTCAACGGGGCGGCCACCTGGGTCGGCAGCGGCGGCGCGAGCTGGACCCTGTCCGAGCAGGTCAGGGTCCTCAAGGCCCAGGACAGCCGAGCCCACGACGGAGACATCACCAGCCCCATGCCGGGCACTGTCTTGGCCGTGCACGTGCAGCAGGACCAGACTGTCAGCAAGGGCCAGGCGCTCGTGGTCGTGGAGGCGATGAAGATGGAGCACACCCTGACCGCCCCGCGGGACGGCACCGTCGGGGAGCTACTCGTGCAGGTCGGCCAGCAGGTCAAGGTCGACGAGCTGCTGGCCACGGTCACCGCCCCGGCCGGGTCATGACCAGCCCGTACGGCGTGACGGCCGTCCCCGGGCTGCCGTCCCGGGTCACGGTCTACGAGGTCGGAGCCCGCGACGGCCTGCAGAACGAGAAGACCCTCGTCCCGGTCGAGGTCAAGGCCGAGTTCGTCCGGCAACTGCTTGCCGCCGGCCACACCGCGGTCGAGACGACCAGCTTCGTGAGCCCCACCTGGGTGCCGCAGCTCGCTGACGCCGCCGAGCTGCTGGAGCACCTGGGGGACTGTCCTGAGGGCGTGCGGATGCCGGTGCTCGTGCCCAACGCGAAGGGCCTCGAGCGGGCACTCGCTGTAGGGGTGAAGGAGGTCGCGGTCTTCGGCAGTGCCACGGAGACCTTTGCCCAGAAGAACCTCAACCGGTCGGTCGCCGAGTCCCTCGAGATGTTCCGGCCGGTCGTCGCGAAGGCCCGTGACCACGGCCTCGCCGTCCGTGGCTACCTCTCGATGTGCTTCGGCGACCCGTGGGAAGGCGCGGTCGACCCGCGCGTCGTTGCCGGCCATGCAAGGTCGCTGTTCGACATAGGCGTCACCGAGCTGAGCCTGGGCGACACGATCGGCGTGGCAACTTCTGGACAGGTTCTTGAGCTGTTGGACTCCCTTGCGCAGCAGGGCATCTCGACCAGCCAGCTGGCTGTGCACTTCCACGACACCTACGGGCAGGCGCTCGCCAACACCCTGGTCGCCCTGCAACGGGGCATCACCGTCGTCGACGCCAGCGCCGGCGGCCTGGGCGGCTGTCCGTACGCCAGGAGCGCCACTGGCAACCTCGCCACCGAGGACCTGCTCTGGCAGCTGAACGGGCTCGGCATCGACACCGGAGTCGACCTGTACGCGCTGGCCCGCACCAGCCTCTGGATGGCCGAGCAGCTCGGCCGCCCCAGCCCCAGCCGCGCCGTACAGGCCCTGTCCGCCGAGCTGGCGGCAGCACCTGCCAAACCCAAGGAGACCGCATGACCCCCGACACCCGGCTCAGCGAAGAGCAGCAGCAGCTGAAGAAGACCGTCGAGGCCTTCGCCAAGGAGGTTGTCGCCCCCGTCTCCTACCACTACGACAAGACCAAGACGTTCCCCTACGACGTGGTCCGCCAGATGGCCGAGATGGGGCTGTTCGGGCTGCCCTTCCCCGAGGAGCACGGTGGGATGGGCGGTAACTACTTCACGTTGTGCCTGGCGCTGGAGGAGCTCGCGAAGGTCGACCAGTCGGTCGCCATGACGCTGGAGGCCGGGGTGTCCCTGGGTGCGATGCCGATCCACCGCTTCGGCACCGACGAGCAGAAGGCCACCTGGCTCCCGCAGCTCACCAGCGGGCGGGCCCTCGGGGCGTTCGGCCTGACGGAGCCAGGCGCGGGCAGCGACGCCGGTGGCACCCGCACGACTGCCCGGCTCGACGGTGGCCAGTGGGTCATCAACGGCACCAAGGCTTTCATCACCAACAGCGGCACCGACATCACCAGCCTCGTCACGGTGACGGCCGTGACGGGCGAGTCCGGCACCGGCAGGAAGGAGATCTCCAGCATCCTCGTGCCGGTCCCGATGGCGGGCTTCACGGCCGAGCCGGCCTACGACAAGGTTGGCTGGCACGCCTCTGATACGCACCCGCTGAGCTTCGACGACGTCCGCGTCCCCGAGGCCAACCTGCTCGGTGAGCGGGGGCGTGGATACGCCAACTTCCTGTCGATCCTGGACGAGGGCCGCATCGCGATTGCCGCCGTCTCGGTGGGTGTCGCGCAGGGATGCGTCGATGAGTCGGTGAAGTACGCCAAGGAGCGTGAGGCGTTCGGCCGCCCGATCGGGAAGAACCAGGGCATCGCCTTCAAGATCGCCCGCATGGAGGCCCGCGCGCATGCCGCCCGCACCGCCTACTACGACGCCGCTGCCAAGATGCTGGCTGGACTGCCGTTCAAGAAGGAGGCCTCGATCGCCAAGCTCGTCAGCGGCGAGGCGGCCATGGACAATGCCCGCGACGCGACGCAGGTTCACGGCGGCTACGGCTTCATGAACGAGTACGTCGTCGCCCGGCACTACCGCGACAGCAAGATCCTCGAGATCGGCGAGGGCACCACCGAGGTGCAGCTCATGCTCATCGCCCGCGACCTCGGCCTCTAACTGGACCCCGACGCGACATCTGTGAAACGCGGGGTCCACGACACTGGCGCCCCCATGACGGAGAGCCTGACGGCCCTGCCGTCGCTCGACGTGCCCGCCCGGGTCATGTCCGTCTACGCCCCCGGGCTGTGGCCGATGGACTTCCACGCCGTAGCCGGCTCCCTGCCTCTGCCAGATGGGCCCGCGTTGTTAGCCTAGCTGTGCCCTGGCTTGACGCCTGGTGTCAGTCCAGCCAGGCCCGGTCGTGGGTCGACAGCACCACCAGTCGCTGGGTCGCCCTGGTCAGCGCGACGTACAGCGTCCGCAGGCCTGCTTTCTCCGTCAGCGCTTCGGTCACGACCGCCTCGGGGGAGACGACCACACAGCCGTCGTACTCGAGGCCCTTGACCTGCCAGGTGTCGACGACGGCCACCCGCGGATTCATGGCCATTGTCCGGACCGGACCGCGCAGCCCCCGCGGTACGACGATGCCGACTGTCCCCGACACCTGGGACAGCAGCGTCTCGACCGCGGTAGGCAGGGCCGCCACGAGGTCGGAGGCCTGCAGCCACAGGGGCTCGACGCCGGTGGTGCGGACCGCGGCGGGGGCCACGGCCTCGGGGTCGATGCGGCGCAGGACCACAGCTGCGAGGTCAGCGATCTCGGTGCTGGTGCGGTAGTTGGTGGACAGCTCGGTGGTACGGACGCGCGACTTGCCAAGGACCTCGTCCATTGCCCGGCGTACCTCGTCGACGTCCGGCCAGGCGGACTGCGCCCAGTCGCCGACGATCGTCCAGGTGGCTCCACGGGCCCGACGGCCGAGCATCCGCCACTGCATCGGGGTGACGTCCTGAGCCTCGTCGACGACGACGTGGGCGAAGGTGCGGTAGTCCGACTCCAGGGCGACCGCCCGGGAGGACGATCGGTTGCGGTCGGCGAAGGTCGTGACGCCGTGCTCGGCGGCGAGCGCGTCGAGCTCCGACATCTCATCCCACGCGTCGTCCGGGTCGACCTCGGGCTCGGGGGGCGGGCCGAGCAGGGTCGCGAGCTCGTCGAGCAGGGCCGTGTCGGCGGCCGAGAACGACGTGGTCGGCCAGGCCCGGTAGAGGACCGCCTGCTCGGCCGCGTCGTACAGGCCGCCGGCGACCTTGGGGAGGGGGACCGCCCCGGAGCGCAGGGCCTCGAGGACCTCCAGCGGCGTGAGGACCGGCCAGGCGCGGTCGATCTCGCGCTCGAACGCGGTGTCTGCGCGCAGCCAGCGACCGAAGTCCTCGCGGTCCCCGGGCTCGGGCCTGGCGGCGTTGGGGCGGCGTTCCCAGCTGCGCCAGGCGGCTTCGACGACCGACATCACGAAGGCGGTCCGGCCGGCATTGTGGCTACGCGGTGAGCGGTTGACCTGCGAGCGCCGGCGGAGCAGCTCCTCGACCGAGATCGACAGGGTGTGACCCCACCGGACCAGCTCCAGGTCGCGGATCCGCTGCGCCCCGGCGAGGTGACGGATGCTGCGCCTGAGCAGGGGGACCATCCGGTCCGAGCCCTTCACCGCCACGGCTGCCGCGTCGTCGTC
>JAYTHM010000227.1:0-5735 GCA_043732645.1 Frankiales bacterium | reverse complement strand
TTGCCGTCGACGTGCACCACGTTGTCGTCGGCGAAGACGCGGATGACCTGGCAGATCGCGTCGGCGTCGCGGATATTCGCGAGGAATTTGTTGCCCAGACCCTCACCCTGCGACGCGCCCTTGACGATCCCAGCGATGTCGACGAAGTCGACCGTCGCGGGCAGGATCTTCGCACTGCCGAAGATGCCGGCGAGGACCTTGAGCCGGGTGTCGGGCACACCGACGACACCCACGTTGGGCTCGATCGTGGCGAAGGGGTAGTTGGCCGCCAGCACGTTGTTCTTGGTCAGCGCATTGAACAGGGTGCTCTTGCCGACGTTGGGCAGGCCGACGATGCCGAGGGAGGTGCTCACTCAGGCAAGGCTACGGGTTTGTCGGACCTGCCTGACACGCTCCGCCCATGGACCTCTTGCTCGCGCTGCTGATCGGCTTGGCGCTCGGCTATGCCGTCGCCTTCTCGCGTACGACGGGCCTTCGGGCTGAGCTCTCCGTGGCCCAGCTGGCGCAGGCGCGGCACGACGGAGAGGTGCTGCGCGGCCAGCAGTCGGTCGCATCGCTGGTCGACCCCCTGCACCAGCAGCTCACGCGGGTCGAAGGTCAGCTGCAGTCCCTGGAGGTCGAGCGGGCACGCGCCTCAGCAGAGCTGCGCGAGCAGGTCACCACCGTTGCCGCGGGCTCGGAGCGGCTCGGCCGGGAGACCCGCTCGCTGGTGGACGCCCTACGCCGCCCGCAGGCACGCGGTCGCTGGGGAGAGCTGCAGCTGCGGCGCGTCGTCGAGCACGCCGGGATGCTCGACCGCTGCGACTTCGACGAGCAGGTGTCCGTCGCCACCACTGACGGCGTGCTGCGTCCCGACCTCGTCGTCCGGCTCGCCGGCGGGGGCTGCGTCGTCGTCGACGCAAAGGTGACGCTGGCGGCCTACCTCGAGGCGTGGGAGTCCGAGGACGCGGCGGTCCGGGAGCAGCGGATGGCCGCCCACGCGCGGCACCTGCGCCAGCACGTCGACAGCCTGGCCGACAAGGCCTATTGGCAGCAGCTCGGCCAGACCCCGGAGTTCGTCGTCCTGTTCGTGCCCGGGGAGGCCTTTCTCGCCCCCGCCCTCGAGGCCGACCCCGCCCTGCTCGAGCACGCCATGTCCCGCCGGGTGCACCTGGCCACCCCCACCACACTGCTGTCCCTGCTTCGCGCGGTCGCCTACTCCTGGCAGCAGAGCCAGCTCACCGACAACGCGCAGGAGGTCTTCGCCGCCGGCAAGGAGCTGTACGCCCGGCTGTCGACCTTCGGCGGCCACGTCGACAAGCTCGGCCGTTCCCTCGGGACCGCAGTCGCCGACTTCAACAAGACCGTCGGGTCGCTCGAGCGGACCGTGCTGCCCAGTGCCCGCCGGATGGCCGAGCTCGGCCTCGACGGCGACCTCGCCACACCCCAGCCGGTGGAGGACGTGCCCCGGCCGGTGTCCGCGCCGCACCTCGTGGCGCTACCCGAGACGGGCTGAGCCGGACGGGTGATCACGACGCCCCGGTTGGCCCGGGGGTGCGCGACTTGGACGGCAAGGCGGTTGTACCGTGCGTCGGGTGAGCAGCCGGTCGACTTCCCCTTCCGGACGGGACGAGCCTTCGGGCTGGGAACCCCTCGGCAGGCGCACGACCAGGGCCGCACGACCAGGGCCGCACGACCCAGGGCCGCACGACCCAGGGCCGCGCCGTGGACACCCGGCCTCCGCGGCCGCACGTGTCGAGGGACCAGCCCCACAGCGACCATCACCTGAACCTTCCGGCGGGCGCGCACGTCGCCGACCGGCGCGGCCTGACCGCCACCGGAGCCGTGACGATCGCGCTGGTCCTCGGCTTCGTCGAGGCAACGATCGACGTCAACACCGGCCGGGGTCTGCGCGGCACCTTCGCCGGGCTGTTCGTCCTCGGCAGCGCGCTGGCAGCCCTACTCGTGCACCGCGAGGACATCAAGGCGACCGTCGTGATGCCACCGCTGACCTACTGCGTGCTGGCCCTCATCGGTGCGGGCCTCGGTCACACCCAGGCCGCCGGCTCACGCGTGAAAGGCCAGGGCCTCGAGCTCGTCAGCGCCCTCATCCTGGGAGCGCCCACGCTGTATGCCGCCACCGGCGCGGCCCCTGCTCGTCGCGGTCGTCCGCGCACTCCGCCGCTCCGCCTGACCCTCCGCAGCAAGCCGCCTGACGGCCAGGCGGGCGGTCAGGCGCGGCCGGCGGCCTTGAGGTCGCGGCGCAGCTCCGGCGGCAAGGCGAACAGCAGGCTCTCGTTGGCCGCCGTGACCTCCTCGACGTCGGCGTAGCCACGGTCGGCCAGCCAGGAAAGGACGCCGTCGACGAGGTCCTCCGGCACGGACGCGCCACTGGTGAGCCCCACCGTCGTCACCCCTTCGAGCCAGGACTGGTCGATCTCGCCCGCGTCATCGACCAAGTACGCCGACGCAGCGCCAGCACCGAGGGCAACCTCGACCAGCCGGACCGAGTTGGAGGAGTTGCGCGAGCCCACCACCAGCACCAGATCGGCGTCCTCGGAGATCTGCTTCACGGCCACCTGGCGGTTCTGCGTGGCGTAGCAGATGTCGGCCGAGGGCGGCCCCGCGAGCAGCGGGAAGCGGGTGCGAAGGGCGTCCACTGTCACGTTGGTCTCATCGACCGACAGCGTCGTCTGAGACAGGTAGGCGACCTTGGACGGGTCGCGGACCGCGACGGTGGCGGCCTCCTCGACACCGTCGACGAGGTGGATCTTGTCGGGCGCCTGGCCGGTCGTCCCGACGACCTCCTCGTGTCCCTCGTGCCCGATCAGCACGATGTCGTAGTCGTCGGCGGCGAAGCGGCGCGCCTCGAGGTGCACCTTGGTGACCAGCGGGCAGGTTGCGTCGATCGTCTTCAGCGAGCGGGCGGCCGCCTCCTGGTGGACGACCGGCGCAACGCCATGGGCGCTGAACACGACGATCGCACCCTCGGGCACCTCATCGGTCTCCTCGACGAACACCGCGCCCTTGCCCTCGAGCGCCTTCACGACGTGCAGGTTGTGGACGATCTGCTTGCGGACGTAGACGGGTGCTCCGTACAGCTCGAGGGCCTTCTCCACCGTGATGACCGCGCGGTCGACGCCGGCGCAGTACCCGCGCGGCTTCGCGACGAGCACCCGCTTGGCGGTGGTCTCAGTGGCGGGGTCCATGCTTGTCATCGTACGTGGGCGGGTGTGTGGGAGGCCTGTCCGCGGGGAGAGCTTCCCCACGCCGTCCCGCACCCCTTTTTCCTGGAGGACCACGCCCGTGCCCACGACCCTTCCCACGCCCGTCGCCGCCGCGCTCGGCATCGTCCCTGCCGTCCTCGACAACGCGCGCAAGCTCCCGGGCAAGGCCGTCCACATCCCCGTGCTCGCCGTCAGCGGCGCCCTGACCGCGCTCGAGACCTGCCGCCGCGAGTACGACGGCCTCGCCCAACGCGGCGAGCGCCTGGTGGGCCGGCTACGTGGTAGTTCCGTCGATGAGTTCCAGGACCGGATCCAGGATCTGGTCGCGAAGACCCCGTTCGCCGGTGCCTACGACGCCGTCGAGGACACCGTCGAGGACGCGGTGAAGGTGGTGACCGGCGCGGGCAAGGCCGCCAAGCAGGTGGAACACGTGGGCCACGCGGTGGGCGAACGGGTCTCAGAGGCGGCGGAGGACACCGTCGCCAAGGTCTCCGAGCTGCTGGACCGCGCGGCCACCCGCACACCCTCCATCAAGGCCACGTCCGTGCCCGCCGTGCCCGCCGTGCCCACGCGCGCCAAGCTGGCCCCCATCACGACAGCGGCCACCCAGGACGTCGCCGAGGTCGTCGAGGCGGTCACCGCCGCCGTTGCCGCCAGCCCCGAGGCTGCTCCCGTGACCTCGCACGACGAGCTGCCGCTGGCCGACTACGACCACCTGACCCTCGGTGCCCTGCGCGGCCAGCTGCGCGCCCTGTCCGTCGAGGATCTCGTACGGGTGCGCGACTACGAGAAGGCCCACGCGCACCGGCTGCCCGTCGTGACGCTGCTCGACAACCGGATCGCGAAGCTCGCCACCGAGGCCGCGGCCGGCCCCGAGACCCCCGGCACGCAGACCCCCGCCGCCCCGGCCATCAAGGCGCCCGCAAAGAAGGTCCCGGCCAAGAAGACGACCGCCAAAAAGGCTCGCACGCCAAAGGTGACGCCGACTGACTGAGCCTTCGCTACGGTTGCTTGATGGCCCAGCCGAGCACTCCTGAGGCGCCGCTGCCGGTACGTACCGTGGCCCGGCTGATCGGTGAGTGGGTCAGCAAGCTGGGACGGGTCTGGGTCGAGGGCCAGGTCACCCAGATCGGCGGCCGGGGCGCGACGGCGTTCCTTACCCTGCGCGACCCCGTCGCCGACGTGTCGCTGAGCGTCACCTGCCCACGGTCGGTCGCCGAGCAGGTGAACGTCGAAGAAGGCGCTCGGGTGGTGATCCACGCCAAGCCCGACTTCTACCTCGGGCGCGGCACGCTGAGCCTGTCGGCGACCGAGATCCGGGCAGTCGGGGTCGGTGAGCTGCTGGCCCGGATCGAGCGGCTCAAGGGGCTCCTGGCACAAGAGGGGTTGTTCGACCAGGGCCGCAAGCGACCGCTCCCTTTCCTGCCCGGCGTGGTCGGCCTCATCACCGGGCGGGCGTCGGCCGCCGAGCGGGACGTGCTGGAAAACGCCAGGCGGCGCTGGCCCGCGGTGCACTTTGAGATCCGCAACGTCGCGGTTCAGGGGTACCTGGCCGTCGAGCAGTGCGTCGGAGCCGTCAGGGACCTCGACGGCAAGGTCGACGTCATCATCATCGCGCGCGGCGGCGGCAGCGTCGAGGACCTCCTGCCGTTCAGCGACGAGGCCCTGCTCCGGACCGTCTCCCACTGCCGGACCCCAGTGGTCAGCGCCATCGGGCACGAGCCCGACAGCCCGTTGCTCGACCTGGTCGCCGACGTCCGCTGCTCCACCCCGACCGACGCCGGCAAGCGCGTCGTACCCGATGTTCGTGAGGAGTCACAACGGGTCTCGATGCTCCGGGACCGGGCCCGGAGGGTCCTCGTCGAGACCGTCGACCGCGAGCAGCACCGGCTCCAGCAGGCTCTCTCGCGGCCGGTCCTGGCAGAGCCCATGAGGCTGGTCTCAGAGCGGATATGCGACGTAGAAGCTTTACAGGACAGGGGATCTCGGGCGATCACATCGCTGCTCGACCGGGCCCAGCAGGACCTGACGCACACCCTGGCGAGGGTCCTCGCACTCAGCCCTCAGTCCACCCTCGACCGGGGCTATGCCGTCGTGCAGACCCCCGAGGGAGCCGTCATCAGGGACGCAGAAGACGTGGTGCTCGGTGAGCCCCTGACCGTCCGGCTCGCCAAGGGCGAGCTCCGGGTACAGGCGGGCTGAGCGCTACTTGCTGGGGCGCGGCACGTTGCAGTTCTTGATCTTGGGGTTGACGCCGAGATAGTTCAGCGGCCCCGCGATGATGGTGACGGCAATCGTGCCGGCCTTCGCGCAGCTGTCCGCTCCGCTCTTGAAGTAGTCGCGCTGGGCGCACGCAAAGATCCCGATGACGAGCCAGACGACGACGACGAGCGAGCCGATTCTCATGACCGGCCTTTGCCCAGCGGGAACGCTCGCAACCGTCAGGCAGTCATCCCGGGCCGGTTTCCCGGTGCGGTCCAGGCCATCGTGGCGCCGCCCAGGACCCGGAAACCGAACGATGCGTACAGC
>JAYTHM010000226.1:0-1641 GCA_043732645.1 Frankiales bacterium | reverse complement strand
ATCCAGCGGATGCCCTTCTGTGATCTGAGTTTGTGACCGTCGCAAGTCACATTCTCTCTGCGCAGTAGGGCATTCGTGTGTCACAACCCGCCGCTCGCCTCAAGCCGAGCGGTGGATCCGGGCTAAACCCCGAGGGCGTGCCGACGACTGGGTCGCGCGGACGCACTGACGCCCACACGCCCAAAACCCGACACCGGTAAGGGCATCCAGCGCCTCGCCTCGGTCGCCGCAGAGCGCCGCCCAGCCCGGGCGGGCCCGGAGCAGGACTGGTGGAAGACTCTGGAACGGCGGCCGGACCGAGACGCAGAGATCGACCGGGCGTTGGGCGCATCCGCAGCCCGCCGTCGCGGAAGACTGAGCTCGTGTCGTCGAGCAGACCCTTACTCACGGCCGTGACTGCAGGCCAGGAGGGACGGCGTACGCGGCCAGCCCGGACGGCTATGACCCTGCGGCACGGCCAGGGCCCGCCTGGCGGCAAGGAGCGGCAACACAGCCTGGGACCGATGCAGGTACGCGCCGAAGTCTGCGGCGCTGAGGGCGCAGGATTCTCGGATGGGCGGCGAGGTGCGGTCCACAGTCAGCTGGACAGGGCGATTTCAGATAAGCCTGGCTGTGATAAGGAAAGATGACGGCACCGCTTTCTATGGAGGTTCGCCTTGTCCACGTCCGGATCCACGCCTCCGTCACGACCTGCGTCTGTTGCTGGGTCGCGGGCTGGGGCGGCAAAGCCGCCTTCCAAGAGCGCGCCTCCTCGTCCTAAGGTGACGAAAACCCCCCTTGTTCGACCTGTTGACGCGGGAACTCCGGCGGGGAGCGTCATCGCCGGTGCGCCTGGTGTTGACACCCCGAATGACGTTGGTGGAGCGTTGCCTTCCTCAGTTGGGACGGGGCGCGGCACGGGTAGTGTGGTGCGGAACGGCGCTGGGGCTGTGGGCCGGGCGGTGAAATTGGGATCTGGTCGTGGAGCGCGTGTTGGTGGCAGCGCTGCTCGCGGCTCGGTGTCGGCGTTGGGCAAGGTGTTCGCGATTGGCGGCCCAGCGCCGGCTGCGTCCACTCGGGAGCCGTTCGCGGGGATGACGTTAAAACTTCCTCTTCTCTCCGGTTCGGTGCGTTTGCCTGGGCCGGGTGCAGTGGCGTCGGTGGGCCCGGTGCGGGTGACCCTTCCGACGGGGACGCTGTATTACGGGGGGCTGGCGGCGTTGGTGGTCGGCGGTGGATTGGAGCTGCCTGTTGCGGCCGGTGCTGCGTTGGCTGGCGCCCTGCTTGGTCGTCGATGGTTGCGTGGGCCGGTCCCGGAGGTCAGCGTCTACGACACGAAGCCTGGTGGCGCGCCTGCGGGTACAGCAGTCAGCGCGAGCGAGAAGGGCGCTTCTGGTGTCACTGAAGTGACGTTGCAGGGGGACGCGTCATAGCCCCGGCAAGGTGGCGGATCGCGGCGAGTGCGAGTGCTGCAAGCGCAGCCCCGAGGGCATCTGCCGCCAGGGCGAGGAGCATCTCTGGCATATCGGTCCTCCTGTTGATGTGACCGCAACCGTAGGTGGGTTTGCGGGTGTCCGTTGCGTCAGGCGCGAGGCTGTCGGGTGAACAAGCAGTGAATTGCTGCGGTGCTGCCAGACCGCTCCGCCCCGGTGGTCACGACGA
>JAYTHM010000225.1:0-1643 GCA_043732645.1 Frankiales bacterium | reverse complement strand
GCGTGCTGTTCCCGGAGACCGAGCAGCCCGGGCTCGACCTGATCCTGCCCGCCTTCAGCTACATCAGGGACCGCCTCGACGACGTCGTCGCGGTCGTCCTGACACACGGCCATGAGGACCATGTCGGGGCCGTCCCGTACCTGCTGCGCGAGCGACGCGACATCCCGATCATCGGGAGCCGCTTTACCCTCGCGCTGCTGCAGGCCAAGCTCAAGGAGCACCGGATCACCCCGGTGCTGGACGAGGTCGTTGAGGGTGAGCACGTCACGGTTGGCCCGTTCGACCTCGAGTTCTTCGCCGTGAACCACTCCATCCCGGACGCGATGGCGGTCGCCATCCGGACGGGAGCCGGCCTGGTCCTCCACACCGGCGACTTCAAGATGGACCAGCTGCCACTGGATGGCCGGCTCACCGACCTCGGTGGGTTTGCCCGCCTCGGTGGGGAGGGTGTCGACCTGTTGCTGTCAGACTCCACCAACGCTGAGGTTCCCGGTTTCGTCACCCCCGAGCGTGAGATCGGCCCGGTCCTCGACGAAGTGGTGCGCACCGCCTCAGGCCGGGTCGTCGTCGCCTGCTTCGCCTCCCACGTGCACCGCGTCCAGCAGGTGCTCGACGCCGCGGACAAGCACGGACGCAAGGTGGCCTTCGTGGGGCGCTCGATGGTCCGCAACATGGGCGTGGCCTCCGACCTGGGCCTGCTCCGCATCCCGGCCGGGATCGTCGTTGAGATGAAGCAGCTCGAGAGCCTCGACCCCGGCAGGGTACTGCTCGTCTCGACCGGTTCCCAGGGGGAGCCGCTGTCGGCGTTGTCGCGGATGGCGAACCGGTCCCACCACCAGGTCCGGATCGACGCGGCCGACACCATCGTGCTGGCCTCCTCCCTGATCCCCGGCAACGAGAACGCCGTCTACCGGGTCATCAACGCTCTGTCCCGCTGGGGCGCCCGCGTGGTGCACAAGGGCGTCGCGAAGGTGCACGTCTCCGGGCACGCGCCGGCCGGTGAGCTGCTCTACCTGCTCAACGCGGTAAAGCCCTCGAACCTCATGCCGGTGCACGGCGAGTGGAGACACCTGCGGGCGCACGCCGAGCTCGGTCGGCTCACGGGGGTCGACAACGTCGTCCTCGCCGACGACGGGGTCGTGGTGGACCTGGTCGACGGGCGGGCCTCGATCGTCGGTGCCGTCCCGTGCGGCTACGTCTACGTCGACGGCCTCGAGGTCGGCGACGTAGGGGAGTCGACGCTCAAGGACCGTCGGATCCTGGGCGAGGAAGGTTTCATCTCCCTCACCATCGCCGTCGACTCGATGACCGGCAAGGTTGCCGGTGCGCCACAGATCGCGGCCCGCGGCTTCAGCGACGACCCAAAGGCCTTCGACGAGGTCCTGCCCCTGCTGGAGGCCGAGCTTGACCGGGCCGCCGCCGACGGCGTCTGCGACCCGCACCAGCTCGGGCAGGCCCTGCGCCGGGTCCTGGGCCGCTGGGTCAGCGACACCTACCGCCGCCGACCCATGATCATCCCAGTCGTCCTCGAGGTCTGAGCCTCAGCAGCGGCAGGGCGTGTCGCCCGTGTGACAGCGGCACGGCGTGTCGCCGGTGTGACAGGTGGGACGGGTGGTGCCAGCTGTACCGTCCCATCATGGCTA
>JAYTHM010000224.1:0-1645 GCA_043732645.1 Frankiales bacterium | reverse complement strand
ACATGCGCACCGACCTGGTCATCGACGCACTCGCCATGGCGCGGCGCAACCACACCACCGAGCCCGACTGCATCTTCCATTCCGACCGCGGCACCCAGGGCGGATTCAATGGGTCGACGCAACACCTCGATCTCGGAGGTGCTGATGGGCAGGCCAGCAGGGTGGATGACGGAGTTGACGGGGCGGTCCCCGATGAAGTCGCCAGGAGCACCTTGCTGGCGGCGTGAGCTTGAGCGTGAGTTCTGGCGTGAGATCCGCAAGGGCCTGCTGCCGCGTGAGGCCGCAGCTGCGGTCGGTGTGTCGCAGCCGGTGGGGAGTCGCTGGTTTCGCCACGGTGGCGGTATGTCGTCAATCGAGCTCGCCCCTTTGTCGGGTCGCTACCTGTCGTTCGCTGAGCGGGAGGAGGTAGCGATCCTGACGGCGCAGGGCGCAGGGGTGCGACAGATCGCCCGGCAGCTGGAACGCGCACCGTCGACGGTGTCCCGGGAGCTACGTCGCAACGCCGCTACCCGTGGAGGCAAGTTGGACTACCGGGCGTCGGTCGCGCAGTGGAAGGCCGACCTGGTCGCCAGGCGACCCAAGACCGCGAAGCTGGTCGCGAACGATCGGCTACGGGAGTACGTGCAGGAGCGCCTGGCCGGAGACGTCTGCACTGTTGACGGCACGCCGGTCCCTGGACCGAACACCGTCTGGAAAGGGCTGAACAAGCCGCACCGAGGCGATCGGCGATGGGCGCAGGGCTGGAGCCCCGAGCAGATCTCCCACCGACTGAGGGTCGACTTCCCCGACGATACGTCGATGAGGATCAGTCACGAGGCGATCTACCAGAGCCTATTCGTCCAAAGCCGCGGTGCCCTCAAGCGTGAGCTGGTCGCGTGCCTGCGCACCGGCCGGGCGCTGCGGCTCCCACGAGAACGGTCGCGTCGACAAGCGTGGGCTCATGTCACCGCGGAGGCGCTGATCAGCGAGCGGCCCGCCGAGGCCGATGACCGGGCCGTTCCCGGACACTGGGAAGGTGACCTGATCATCGGCTTGGAGCGGTCCGCGATCGGCACCCTGGTGGAGCGCAGCACGCGGTTCACGATGCTCATCCACCTTCCCCGCGAGGAGGGCTACCGGCACAAGGAGACGGTCAAGAACGGGCCGGCGTTGGCCGGCTACGGCGCGGTCACGATGAAGAACGCCCTCGCCGCGACGATCACGACGCTGCCCGAGCAACTGCGCCGATCGGTGACGTGGGATCGCGGGAAGGAGATGAGCGCCCACGCGCAGTTCCGCGTCGAGACCGGCGTCCCGGTCTACTTCGCCGACCCACAAAGCCCCTGGCAACGCGGCACGAATGAGAACACCAACGGCCTGCTGCGCCAGTACTTCCCGAAGGGCACCGACCTCGCAAGATGGTCCGCCGAGGAGATCCAGGCCGTCGCCCACGCCCTCAACACCCGACCCCGCAAAACCCTCGGCTGGAAGACCCCAGCGGAGGCCCTGGACAAGCACCTACGATCGCTCCAACAAGCCGGTGTTGCGTCGACCCATTGAACCCAAGCTGGGTGCCGCGGTCGGAATGGAAG
Organism: Frankiales bacterium; assembly: GCA_043732645.1. Lineage (GTDB taxonomy): Bacteria > Actinomycetota > Actinomycetes > Mycobacteriales > SCTD01 > RYN-111. The sequence goes on along the minus strand of JAYTHM010000224.1, from coordinate 74 downwards.
ATGCAGTCGGGCTCGGTGGTGTGGTTGCGCCGCGCCATGGCGAGTGCGTCGATGACCAGGTCGGTGCGCATGTG
>JAYTHM010000223.1:0-5759 GCA_043732645.1 Frankiales bacterium | reverse complement strand
CGACGGTGACCTCACGGGCGTCGACGCGGAAGGCCTGAGCCAGCGCGATGAAGTCCGGCGGCGCCAGGTCGCAGCCCAGCGGCGCGTCACCGTTCTTGGTGAAGTCGTAGGCGAGCATGCCGTAGCCGCCGTCGTCGACCAGCACCGTCGTCAGCGGGATGCGCTCCTGCGCGGCGGTAGCCAGGTCCCCGCACGCGAACAGGAACCCGCCGTCCCCCACCAGCGCGACCGCGGGCCGACCTGACAGGGCCGCCCCGAGGCCGGCAGGGAAGCCGAATCCGAGGGTGCCCCAGCCGACGGGGTAGGCCAGGCCGCGCGGGCGGGCGACGCGGCCGAACCCGCCGTACCAGTAGCCCGGGATGCACATGTCGGCGACGACGACGGTGTCGTCGGTGAGACCGGACTCGAGGGCGTCGAGGAACTCGATCTCGGGCCCTGCGTAGAGCTCGCGGCCGGCCGGTCGGGTGAACCAGGGGGTGCGCGGAGCGGTGGGAAGCTGTTCGAGCAGGACCAACAGGCCCGCGACGGCGTCGAGGGGCAGGTGTACGTCAGGCTCGAGGTTGACCGGGTGGTTGAGGTCGACGGTCACGACCCACGGCGGACGCGGTTGGCGAAAACCCTGGGTGTTCATGCCGTCGAGGTCGCTGCCGACCACCACGACGAGGTCTGCGGCGTCCCACAGGTCACCGGCCTCGCGGACATGCGGTGGCAGTGGCACCAGGTGCGGGTGGTCTGGCGGGAGAAGGCCCCGACCGCCGTACGAAGTGAGTAGGGGTGCGCCTAGCCGCACGCAAAGGTCCTCGACGAGCGCACCCGCACCGGACGCGGTTGCCCCGCCTCCGGCCCAGACGAGTGGACGCTCGAACGGCCGAGGGAATACGTCGCTGTCCGAGCGGAAGCCGCGGGTCGACGGCATCTGGGTCTCGGGCGTCGGCACCGGCACGGTGGCGCTGAGCAGGTCGGTGGGGATCTCGACATAGACCGGCCGCCGCGGGTGGATCATGGCCAGCCGACCGGCACGGACGATGACAGCGAACAGGTCCTCGGCCCGCTCGACCCGGACCTGTGCCTTGGTGACAGGTCGGAAGAAGGACGCCTGGTCGGTAGTCTCGTGCAGGACCCCACGGAAAGCACCCGGAATCCTTGCTGTGGTGGGGATGTCGGTCGCGATGACCAGCAGCGGCGAGTGGCACGACCACGCCTCCCCCACGGCCGTGACGATGTTGGACGCTCCCGGACCGGTCGTGGTCAGCGCGACCCCGAGCCGGCCTGAGGCCCTTGCGTAGCCGTCTGCGGCGTAACCGGCGGTCTGCTCGTGCCGAACCCCGACCAGGCGCACGCCGCTGTCGGGAAAGCCCTTCCACGCAGCCAGGTTGTGGACCCCGGGCAGCCCGAAGGCCACCTCGACGCCCAGCTCCCGCAGCCCGGCGACGAGCGCCTTACCGCCTGTCGGCATCGACGATCTCCTTGATCTGTGCAGATGACAGTCCCAGCTGCGCAAGGACTTCGCTGGTGTGCTGGCCCAGCAGCGGCGGGGCGTCGTGCACCCGCGGCCGCACCCCGTCCAGCCGGTACGGCGAGCCGACGACGGTCACGTCCCCCTTCGGGTGCGGGACCCGCTGCAGCTGTCCGGTCGCGACCAGTTGCGGGTCGGACGGGAGCTGGCCGAGGTCCTGAACCGGTGCGCACGGCACGCCGTTGCGGCTGAGGATCTCGACCCACTCCCGCGCCGTCTTCGTCGACAGGGCACCCTCGAGGGCAGCGGTGACGGCGACCCGGGCGGCGACCCGTCCGGCATTGGTCCGCCAGCCCTCAGCGGGCGGCACGCCGAGCGCCCGGCAGAGGTTGACGAACTGATTGTCGTTGCCGGCTCCCAGGACCAGGGCGGTATCCGCGCAGTGCAGCGGACCGTAGGGAACGATGTTGGGGTGGGCGTTGCCCGAGGGCCGCGGCACGACTCCCCCGATGAGCGCGTTGCTGGCTTGGTTGACCAGCATGGACACGGCCACCTCGAGCAGGCCGACCTCGACCTTCAGGGGCTTACGGGAGACCAGTCCGGCGACGGCCCCGACCGCGGCGTACAGGCCGGTCACGACGTCGGCGATTGCCACCCCGACCTTCGTCGGCTCGGTGGTCCCGGTGACCGACATCAGACCGGAGCGGGCCTGGGCCATCACGTCGTAGCCGGGCTTGTCGCCGTCGGGCCCATCTCCTCCCGCACCGCGGACCGAGACCCACACGCCAGATCCCATGTCACGCAGGCGATCCAGCCCAAGCTTCGTCAGGTGATGGGGCAGGAAGTTCTCCACCACGACGTCCGCGGTCTCGGCCAGACGAGCCACGACGGCGAGCCCCGAGGGGGTCGTGAGGTCGAGTGCCACGGAACGGCGGTCACGGTTGACGGAGAAGAAGTAGGCCGCGTCGTCACCGTGAAACGGCGGTCCCCAGTGCCGTGTGTCGTCGCCGGTGTCGGGGCGCTCGACCTTGACGACATCGGCGCCGAGGTCGGCCAGCACCATGCAGCAGTAGGGGCCGGCAAGCACGCGCGACAGGTCCAGGACGCGGACGCCCGCCAGGGGCCCGTCGTAGGTATCAGTCCCTGGCCAACCGGGACCGGTGGCCAAGGACTGCTCGAGCGACGTCACGTGTGGAACGCTGTCACATCTGGCTTTCCCGAGGTACGGCGGACACGCCTCACGTGAGACAGATCCGTTCCTCGATAGGGTCCCTGGGCGTGGCCCGGCGGGGTAGGCGGGGACGAGCCGTTGGACCGCGGACAGCGGAGTCGCGACGTCCTCGAGGGACGAGCCTAGATGCCGAGGGTCACCATCTGCCCCGTGGGCGACGCCCTTGCACCCCTGTGGCGCTTGGAAGAACCGCTGCTGGCAGGCTTCATCGGGTGTCCTTCGACCCACGGGCCCTGCCCGACGCGGTGCTGTCCTTCCTCCGCGACCGACATCTGGCGACTCTCACCACCTTGCGCGCCGACGGCTCTCCCCACGTCGTCGCGGTCGGCTTCACCTGGGACGACGACGCGCACCTGGCCCGGGTCATCACCAACGGAACCTCCCGCAAGGTCGCCCACGCACGCCTTGGCGGCCGGGCCGTCGTCGCCCAGGTAGCCGGCCCCAACTGGCTCTCGCTGGAGGGAGTCGTCTCGGTCTCCGAGGACCCTGCCCGCGTCGCCGAAGCGGTACGCCGGTACGCCGAGCGCTACCGGCAGCCGGCCGTCAACCCACAGCGCGTGGTGTTGGAGATCGCCGTGGACCGCGTCCTCGGACGGGCCTGAGGCCGGCAGCGGGTTGGGTAAAACCTCGGCAGGTCAACAGGCCTGCCAGGTGTCGCGACCAGGGCAGCACCCGCCGAGCTACTCCTCGACCAGGGTGGAGCGGCCCTCCCACGGGGTGCTGAGCACGACCGTCGTACGGGTGGAGACGCCGGCTGCGGCGCGGATCTCCTGGAGCAGCGACTCGAGGTAGCCGGGGGCACCGACGCGGACCTTGAGGATGTAGCTCTCGACGCCGGCGACGCTGTGGCAGGCCTCGATCTGCGGGATGTGCGCGAGCCGCGCGGGGGCGTCGTCGGGGGCGGCCGGGTCGATCGGGGTGATCGACACGAAGGCCGTCAAGGGCGATCCGGCGGCGATCGGGTCGACCTGCGCGCCGTAGCCCAGGATCGCGCCGCGCTGCTCCAAGCGCCGGACCCGTTGGTGGACGGCGGAGGTGGACAGGCCGGTGTCCTTGGCGAGGTCGGTGTAGGAGCGTCGGCCGTCGTCGACGAGCAGCCGAAGCAGCTGGCGGTCGACCGGATCATAGTCGCCGGAAACGCTCACGGCCGGGCACTCATGACCGGGTGAGCGAGCGACCGATGACGATCCGCTGCACCTGGTTGGTGCCCTCGAAGATCTGCATCACCTTGGCCTCCCGAAAGTAGCGCTCGGCGGCGTAGTCCTCGACATAGCCAGCGCCGCCAAGGACCTGGATCGTGTCGGTCGTGACCCGCATGCAGGTGTCTGTCGCGAACAGCTTCGCCATCGAGGCCTGCGGGCCGTAGGGCTTGCCGGCGTCCCTGAGCCGGGCCGCGGAAAGGTAGAGCGCGCGGGCCGCCTCGACCTGCGTGGCGAGGTCGGCGAGCAGGAACTCCATGCCCTGGAACGACGCGATCGTCGCCCCAAACTGGCGGCGTTCGGTCGCATAGGAGACGGCCAGCTCCAGGGCGGCCTGGGCGAGTCCGACAGCGACGGCGGCGATTCCGAGCCGGCCGCCGTCAAGGGCGCTCATCGCGATCCGGAAGCCCTCGCCCTCGCCGGCGATCAGCCGGTCGGCGGGGACGCGGGCGCTGTCGAGGACGATCGTCGCGGTGTGCGCGGACCGCATGCCCATCTTCCGCTCGGGCAGCTGCGGCAGCAGGCCGGGTGTGTCCGAGGCAGCCAGCAGGCATGAGATCCCGCCGGGGCCGTCGCCGCCGGTGCGGACCATCAGGTTGTAGAAGTCGGCGTGCCCGCCGTGCGTCACCCAGGCCTTCGTGCCGTCGACGACGTAGTCGCTGCCGTCGAGGGTCGCGCGCGTGACGAGGGCCGCCGCGTCGGAGCCGCTGCCGGCCTCGGAAAGGCAGTAGGCGCCGAGCAGGTCACCGGCGAGCATGTCCGGCAGGAACCGCTCACGCTGCGCTTGCGAGCCCCACTGCGCAACGGGGAAGCACGCGAGGGTGTGCACACTGACGCCGACCGCGAAGCCCGCCCAGCCGCGGCCGAGCTCCTCTAGCACCTGCAGGTAGACCTCGTAGGGCTGCCCCCCGCCGCCGACCTCCTCCGGGTAGGCCAGCCCGAGTAGGCCAGTCCTGCCGACGGTCCGGAACAACTCGCGCGGGAACTCTCCACGCGCCTCCATCGGCCCGGCCAGGGGCGCGATCTCATGCTCGACCAGGTCCCGCGTCAGCTCGAGGAGCGCCTCGGCCTCGGGGGTCGGAAGGCTACGGACGACGGTCCGTGTCACGGGAGTGGGGGGGTCAGTCGCATGGACTGTCCGTCGGCGGCCACGACCTCGGGCGCGTGGTCGGCTAGCGCCCGCCAGTCGTCGATGGCGGCGCGGAAGTACCGGCCGGTCAGCTCGTCCAGCCGGCCGGCATCGAGGTCGAGCACCAGGTCGACGGCCTTGTCGACCGGCGACCACACGTCCGGATCGTCCCACAGGTCGGAGAAGGCGCCGGCGGTCATGTCGGTCTTGACCATGCCGGGCCACATGGAGAAGACGCATATGCCTTGGGCGTGGCACTCGCCGGAAACGGCCTCGCTGAACCGGACCACCGCCGCCTTGCTGGCGATGTACGCCGAGTTGATGACATCGTTGGCGTCCAACCCAACAGGGCAGAGCGCAGCCCCCGAGGACATGTTCACGATCCGGCCGCTGCCGCGGTCGGTCATCGCCGGCAGCACTGCCCGGGTGCACAGGAACGTGCCACGCACGTTGACCTCGAACACCTCCCACCAAAGGTCGGGATCGGCGGCGCCGGTCGGGCCGATCGGGCCGGCGATCCCGGCGTTGTTGACCAGTAGGTCCGGGACGCCGACCTCCTCCGCAATGCGGGCGAACACCTCCGGCACCGCGGCCGGATCCCCGACGTCCAGCACGTACGGCAGTGCCCCGGTGGCGGCCGCCACCTCCTTCAGGTGCTCGGCGGACCGGGCCACCGCCACGACGGTATGGCCGGCCGCGGCCGGCCGTTCGGTGAGGACCCGTCCGATGCCACGGCTGGCACCC
>JAYTHM010000222.1:0-1647 GCA_043732645.1 Frankiales bacterium | reverse complement strand
GGGCCGCCCGGCGCTGCGCCGCCCAGTCCGGGCCGGAGAGCACGCGGTAGACCGTCTCGACGTCGACCTCGCTGTCGGCGCTGCGCGAGAACCTCTTGCCCACGTCAGCCGACCATGGCGGCGGGGAGGTCGTGCTCCAGGTTGACCACATCAGGCATGTGCTGGGTCCTCCCCATGAAGCTCCGACGGCGCAGTGTGTCAGGAGCCGTCGCTCTCGGTCTCGTGAAGCACAGGGGTGACGCGTACCCGCGCGACCCGTCGGCCGTCGAGCTGGCTGACTTCGAGTCGGTGGCCATCGGCCTCGACGGCTTCCCCGACCCGCGGCACGTGCCCGAGCGAGGCCATCACGAAGCCGGCCAGGGTCTCGTAGGGCCCCTCGGGAAGGGCCACGCCGGTCTGCTCCTCGACCTCGTCGAGGTTGAGGAGGCCGTCAGCCTCGACCTCTCCCCCACGAAAGCGCTGGGGGTCGTCGCCTGGGGCGTCGTACTCATCGCGGATATCGCCGATGACCTCCTCGATGAGGTCCTCGAGGGTGACGATGCCGGCGGTGCCGCCGTACTCGTCGACGACGATCGCGAGGTGATGGCCCTCGCGGCGCATCTCCGACATGGCCGGCAGCACCTTCTTGGTGCCGGGCAGCAGCTTCACCTCGCGCGTGACGTCGACGACCTTGGTGGTGCGGGCCTGGGCCGCAGGCATCAACAGGTCGCGGACGTGCACGAAGCCCAGGATGTCGTCCTGCGAGGCCTTGGTGACGGGGTAGCGCGAATGCGGCGCGGTCGAGGTGACCTTGGCGGCCCGGGCCACAGTCATCGAGCTGTCGAGGAACTCCACCTCCGTCCGCGGGATCATCACCTCGCGCAGCTGCCGCTCCCCGGCCGCGAAGACCTCGTCGATGAGCTTGCGCTCGTCCTTGGTCAGCGACTCGTGGCTCGCGACGAGCCCGCGCAGCTCCTCCTCGGTGATGGCGTCCCGCTTGGCACCGGGGTCGCCACCGAGAGCGCGCACGACAATGTCGGTGCTGCGGCTCAGCACCCACACCACCGGTCGCATGATGGTGGCGAAGCGGTCCAGAAACGGCGCCAGCAGCATGGCCGCGCCTTCGGCCCGCTGCAGGCCCAGCCGCTTCGGCACCAGCTCACCGACGACGATGGCGACGTAGCTGATCACCAGCGTGATCAGTACCAGGGCGAGCACCTCGGCAACACCGGAGGACACCCCGGCGTCTTCGAGAACCGGCTTGAGGTGGCTCGACAGTCGAGCCTCGCCGAAGGCCGCCGACATGAAGCCGGCGAACGTCACGCCGATCTGCGCCGCCGCGAGAAAACGGTTGGGCGTCGCGGTCAGCGCCGCAACGCGCTCACCCCGGCGACCACCTTCAGCGAGGTTGCGAACCTGGCTCTCCCGCAGGCTCACCAGGGCGATCTCACCGGCGACGAAGACCCCGCCGAACAGGATCAGCACCAGGATGAGCCCGATGCTGATGAGGATGTCATTCACGGCGCGACCACATCGTCGCGTGGTCGCGCCGAGCTACTCGCAGGGTGATCCATTGGTAGTCCGGGGCGCAGGAGCCACCGAGGTGGCCCTGTTTCCCCTTTCCCCTTTCAATCCGTGCGTGCGGTTTTCCCGCACACGGCTTACCGA
>JAYTHM010000221.1:0-5766 GCA_043732645.1 Frankiales bacterium | reverse complement strand
CCTTCTTCGGCACGACCGTCTCGAGCGCCTGCATGGTGCCGTCAGCGAGCGCCATGACGGTCGGCGAGGCCATCGACGGCAGCGCCTCGATGACCTTGCTCAGGTGCGTCGACGGGACGTTGAGCTTGAGCAGGACATGCCCACGCGCCCGAAGCGCGCCCTGGATGAGCACGACAATGTCCTCCATCGCAGCCCGCTTCGTCGGGTCCTCGTAGGCCGTTCGGTTGGCGATCAGCTCGGTGCGGCTGGTGAGCAGCGTCTCGATGATCTTCAGGCCCGCCTTGCGCAGGGACGAGCCGGTTTCCGTGAGGTCGACGATCGCGTCGACGATGTCGGGGATCTTGGCCTCGGTGGCGCCGTGGCTGGTGAAGACCTTGGCCTTCACGCCCTTCTCCTCCAGGAACCGGCGCGTCGTCTCGGGCATCTCGGTGGAGATGCGCACGCCGTCGGGGAGGTCGGTCGCGGAGCTCCACGGGGATTCCCTCGGAACGGCCAGGACAACGGAGACGACAGCCTCGCCGGCCCGTCCTCCACCGATCTCACCGAGGCTGACCACATCGGCGCCGGTCTCGGTGATCCAGTCACGGCCGCTGATGCCGAGGTCGAAGATGCCCTGCTCGACGTACGTCGGGATCTCCTGCGGACGCAGGAAGCGCACCTTGTCGATCCGGGGGTCGTCCACGCGGGCGTGGTAGTCGCGGTCCGACCCACGGATGACGGACAGGTCTGCGGAGTCGAACAGGTCGAGGACCTGCTTCTCGAGGCTGCCCTTGGGCAGGACGACGGCGAGCATGTGGGGCCGTTTCTGTTGGGCCGTCAGTGGCCAGTGCGAAGGGAGCGGAGCACCCGGGCGGTGTCGAGGGCGGCGAGGACGGCCTCGCGGCCCTTGTCCTCGGTCGAGTCGGCCAGGCCCGCTCGGTCGAGGGCTTGCGCTTCGGTGTCCACGGTCAACACACCGTTGCCGACGGGGGTGTGGCTGTCGAGACAGACGCGCGTCAGCCCGTAGGTGAAAGCGTCGCAGACGTAGTCGAAATGCGGGGTGCCGCCCCTGACGACGACACCGAGGGCAACGACCGCGTCGTGGGTGGAGGCAAGGCACTGCACGACGACAGGGAGCTCCAGCGCACCGGCGACGCGCAGCACCGTGGGCTCCTGGACCTGGCACTCGGACGCGGTCCGTAGGGCGCTGGCGAGCAGCGCCTCGGCGATCGCCTCGTGCCAGCGGGTGGCGACGATCGCCAGCGTGAGGTTGCGCGCGTCGAAAGGGCCGGTGCCCGGCCCCCCCTGGCCGCTCATGGCGCCTGCAGCACGTCATCGATGCTGCCGTCTGTCGCCTCGTCCTCGAACGCGGCCAGGCCGGGCAGGTCGTGACCCATCCGGTCCCGCTTGGTCTTGAGGTAGCGCAGGTTCTCCTTGGTCGGGTGGGCGGGCAGCGCCACCCGGCCGACGATCTCCAGGCCGTAGCCCTCCAGGCCGACCCGCTTGGCCGGGTTGTTGGTCAACAGCCGCATGGTGCGGATCCCCAGGTCAACCAGGATTTGCGCCCCGGTGCCGTAGTCGCGGGCGTCGGCCGGGAGCCCGAGCTCGAGGTTGGCATCGACCGTGTCCGAGCCGCCGTCCTGGAGCTGGTAGGCCTGCAGCTTGTGCATCAGACCGATGCCCCGTCCCTCGTGGCCCCGGACGTAGAGCACGACGCCCCGGCCTTCCTGGGCGACGGTCGCCAGGGCGGCGTCCAGCTGCGGTCCGCAGTCGCAGCGACGGCTACCGAATACGTCACCGGTGAGGCACTCCGAGTGCACGCGCACGAGCACGTCCTGCCCGTCGCCGAGGTCGCCCATCACCAGCGCGACGTGGTCGGTGCCGTCCAGCACCGACTCGTACCCGACCGCCACGAACTCTCCGTGCGCCGTCGGGATCTTGGCCTCAGCCACCCGGCGCACCTGCTTCTCGGTGCGGCGCCTCCACGCGATCAGGTCAGCGATCGAGATGATCGCGAGGCCGTGTTCCTTGGCGAAGACCTTCAGCTCGGGAAGACGCGCCATCGTGCCGTCCTCCTGCACGATCTCGCAGATCACCCCCGCCGGCCGCAGCCCAGCAAGCCGGGCCAGGTCGACGGCTGCCTCGGTGTGGCCCGGACGTCGCAGCACGCCACCAGGTTTGGCACGCAACGGGAAGACGTGACCGGGGCGCACCAGGTCGAAGGGCGAGCTGTCGGGGTCGGCGAGCAGCGAGATCGTGCGGGCCCGGTCGGCAGCGCTGATGCCGGTGGTCACGCCCTCTCGAGCGTCGACGCTCACCGTGAAGGCCGTCTGCATCCGCTCGGTGTTGTGCGGGGCCATCTGCCCGAGCTGCAGGTGGTCGAGGACGGCCTCCTCCAGCGGCACGCAGAGCAGGCCCCTGCAGTGCGTCATCGTGAACGCGACCAGCTCGGGGCTCGCCAGCTGTGCGGCGAAGATGACGTCGCCCTCGTTTTCGCGGTCCTCGTCGTCGACGACCACGACAGCCTTGCCTGCGGCGATGTCGGCGATCGCGCGCGCAATGGTGTCCAAAGCCTCCCTGGCAGCCGCAGCGACGGTCATGCGCGGGCTCCGAGCAGCTTCTCGACGTACTTGGCGGTGATGTCGACCTCCAGGTTGACCGGATCGCCCGGGCCTTTGCGGCCGAGGTTGGTGAGCTCAAGGGTCGTAGGGATCAAGCTGACCTCGAACCACCCCGTCTCGGTGGCCGAGACGGTGAGGCTGATGCCGTCGACGGTGATGGAGCCCTTCTCGACGACGTACCGGTCGAGCTCTTGCGGGAGCGTGACGCGAAAGACGGTCCAGTGCACGCTCGGGTCCTTGCTGACGATCTCCCCGGTGCCGTCGACATGGCCTTGTACGAGGTGGCCTCCCAGCCGGTCCTGCAGGCGCATCGCCCGTTCGAGGTTGACCCGGCTGCCGACGGTCAGTGCCCCGAGAGAGGAGCGGTCGAGGCTTTCCTGCATGACGTCGGCCGTGAACGCTCCGCCCTCGTGGGTGACGACCGTAAGACAGACGCCGTTGACCGCGATCGAGTCGCCGTGCTTGGTGTCGCTGGTGACAAGTGGGCCCTGGACGGTGATGCGTGCCGCGTCCGGGAGCTGCTCCCACGCGGTCACCTCGCCGAGCTCCTCGACGATCCCGGTGAACACTGTCAGGTCCTCCTCATGCTCAGGCGCACGTCTGCGCCCAGACGTGTTACGTCGGTGATCTGCAACCGCAGAGCATCGTCGATGGTCATGATCCCGGAATCTTGCAGGACCGGCAGCCCGGCGCCGAGCAACGCGGGTGCGAGATAGGCCACTACCCGATCGACGAGGCCGGCCCGAACGAACGCCCCGGCAAGGGAGGGTCCGCCCTCCAGCAGGACGCTGACGACTCCCCGCCCGGCCAGGTCCTGGAGGACCTGGCTCAGGTCGGGCTCGCTGACGACCAGTGTCGGTGCGCTGTCGTCACGGACCTTGGCGTCAAGGGGCGTACGGCCGCGACGGTCGAGGACGACGCGAAGCGGCTGGTGCCCGGGGTCGGGTCGGGTCGTGAGCAGCGGGTCGTCAGCCAGCACCGTGCCGCTGCCCACCACGACCGCGTCGCACTCAGCCCGCAGGCGGTGCACGTCGGCACGTGCCTCGGCTCCGGTGATCCAGCGACTGGTGCCGTCGGCGGCCGCCGAGCGGCCGTCGAGGGTCGCGGCGTACTTCCAGGTCACGAAAGGCCGGCCGGTGCGCTGCAAGTGCAGCCATGCCTGCAACGGGCCGCCTGCGACCTCCTGCTCCTGGACGTGCTCGGTGACGGTGAGCCCGGCCTCCCGGAGGGCCAGCACGCCACCGCCGGCCCGGCTCGTCGGCTCCGCGCAGGCCACGACCACGTGCGTGACTCCCCCAGCGACCAGGGCCTGCGTGCACGGACCGGTGCGGCCGGTGTGGTTGCACGGCTCGAGCGTCACCACTGCGGTGCGGCCACGGCCTCGTGCACCGCTCAGAGCGACGATCTCCGCATGCGGCCCACCGGGCGGCTGGGTCGCGCCCTCACCCACGACTTGGCCAGAATCATCGAGCAGGACCGCACCGACCGGCGGGTTGGGGCTGGTGGTCCCCAGCACGGTTCGCGACAGGTCGACCGCTCGGCGCATGGCCTGCTGGACCAACGTCTGGTCGAGGTCGTGCGCGAGGTCCCGCCGGCTTTCCACTGCTCCCGCTCCCGTGCGCCCGCGGCGCGCGTGACTGTCCATACCAGTCTGGCACGGCGCCCGGTCAGCCCCGGCGGTCGACGGCGACCAGGGAGCCAGGTGTCGCCTTGGCGACCGACTTCATCTCGGTCGCCGCCGCGACCACGGCCCGGAAGTCACGGTCACCATCGCGGTGAGCGGCGATGCCCACCGACACGCTGACCAGTGCCTGCCGGTGCGGCTGGCCGCGACGGTCCACGACCTCGAGCCATCCGCGGGCCACGTCGGCCGGGTCGTGGCGGCTGATCGAGGCGGCGTCGAACTGCGCGAGGGCGTCACCGCACACGGCCTCGGACTGCTCCGGGCTGCACACGACCACGAAGTCGTCCCCACCGATGTGCCCGACGAACGGCACCGGCTCGCCGACCGTCCGGGCGGCCCGCTGCAGGCAGCCGGCCAGCAGCAGCAGCAGCTCGTCGCCGCGTTGGAAGCCGTAGGCGTCGTTGAACCCCTTGAACTCGTCAAGGTCGACGTGGCACACCGCGTACGGCTCCCCCGACGCAGCCCGGACGGCGATCTCGACCTCGATCTGGTGGTTGCCGGGAAGGCCGGTGAGCGGAGACAGCGCACGCACGTCCGCTGTGCGCTGCAGCGTGCCCGCCACCCGGGCGACCAGCTCGGCGGTGTCGTACGGCACCTCCAGCACGTCGTCGGCACCGGCAGCCAGTCCGAGCGACCTCTGCACCGGGTCGGCAGCACCGGCGAGGACGATGACCGGAACGGCGGTGGTCGTCGGCTCCGACCGCAGGGTCCGCAACGCGGCCAGGGCGGCCTTGCCGTCCAGGGCCAGGAGCACCAGGTCCGGCCGCTGCCCGGCCGCCTCGGACAGCACCTCCCCGGCGTGCCGAACGAGGACGACCTCGTGGCCCTCGCGGGTGAGCTCGGCGGCGAGGAAACGCGCGAGGGCGCGGTCACCGGCCGCCAGCAGCAGCCGCCCACTCACACCGGTCACCCCAGCGCCTGGTGAGCGGGCCCGGCGGCGCCGGCGGCTGCCGCTCGCAGCGCCTCGATGGCGACGGCGGGATCAGCGGCGCCATAGACGCTGCTGCCCGCGACAAATACGTCGGCCCCGGCCTGCGCAGCTCGGACGATCGTGTCCTCGGTGACGCCCCCGTCGACCTGCAACCAGATGGCGCGGTCACCGATCGCTTGCCGCACCCGGCGGATCTTCGGCAGGGTCTCGTCCATGAACGCCTGGCCCCCGAAGCCTGGCTCGATGGTCATGACCAGCACCAGGTCGAAGGCGGGCAGCAGGTCGACGTACGGCTCGATGGGGGTCGAGGGGTTCAGGGCTAGGCCCGACCTCGCGCCGGCTGCCCGGATCGTCCGCGCAGTCCGCAGCGGTGCTCTGGACGCCTCCGCGTGGAAGGTGACGCTGCTCGCCCCGGCCTCGGCGTAGGACGGCGCCCAGCGGTCCGGGTCCTCGATCATCAGGTGGCAGTCGATCGGGATCGTCGTGGCCTTCAGCAGCGACTCGAGGACCGGCATGCCCATCGTGAGGTTGGGCACGAACGCGTAATCCAT
>JAYTHM010000220.1:0-1649 GCA_043732645.1 Frankiales bacterium | reverse complement strand
CAGCCAACCGTCCGCGGTGACTCGCAGCTGCTCCCGGTCACCCCAGTAGCCGGGGGTCACGACCGGTGACCTGACCCAGACCTCCCCGACCTCGCCCGCGGCGACTACCCGGTCCATGGCGTCCACGACCCTCAGTTCGGCGTAGGGAACGGCCCGGCCAACGGTCCCCGGCTTGTCCGCTCCGTCAGGCAGGTGCGTCACCGGGGCGCACGTTTCGGACAGGGCGTAGACGTCATGCAGCTCGATCTGCGGGAGGGCGGCGCGCACCCGGTCGAGCGTCCCAGCGGGGGCGGGTGCTCCGCCGTACACCGCGAGGCGAACAGCGGTGAGGGCCGTGAAGCCGTCGCAGCGCAGCAGGCCCTCCCAAATGCTCGGCACCACGTCGAGCCACGTGACCCCGTGCCCCCGTGCGGTCGCCACCAGCAGCGGCGCGGAGTAGTCGGCCATGCTGACCGCCGAGCCACCGCTGTGCATCGCCGGGGCGAGCTGGGTGAGGTGCCCGGACACCCAGCTGAAGGGCAGGTGGATCGCCGTCCGGTCGTCCGGCCCCAGCCCCAGAGCCGCGGCGTAGAACTCGGCGGCGTGACCGGCCATCCGCCCGGTGACGCGCACCGCCTTCGGCCCGCCCGTCGTCCCGCTGGTGGGGATCAGCATGTACGTCGTGTCCTGGGCCGGCAGCTCCCTACTCGGGTCCCACGGTCGTGGGCTGCTGAGCAGAACCCCTGATGCGTCGGCGGTCTCCCTCCCGCCCAGCGTCCCAGCCAGTCCGGACTGGGCGAGCAGCGCTGCCGGGCCTACGAGGTCGAGCAGCTCCGCGTGCCGCGCCCGCGGGGCGTCGACGGGCAGACCGACGAAGACCAGTCCGGCCCGGGCACACGCCCAGATGGCGATGGCGCTCTCGAGCCCGTTGCGGGCGAGCAACGCCACCCGGTCCCCTGGGCCGAGTCCCCATCCCTGCAGCTGCGCGGCCGCGCCCTCCACCAGGTCCGCGAACTGCGCGTAGGTCGCCGTGCGGTCCAGGGCAGGGTCCACCAGCAGGACCCGATCGGGCCAGGTCTTGCTCGCGGTGTCGAGGATCTCGACGATCGAGGTCGGCCTGGTGCCGGGCGGCCCCGCGGTCATGCGCGCAGGGCCTCCAAGGTGGCCGCACGGATGCCGGCAGCCTGGCTGTGCACGACCTGGAAGGCCGCCGCGCGGAGCAGACGCTGCGCCGGGTCGGCCAGGTCCATCCCCTGCCCACCACGGGCCGTCAGCAGGGCCGTGGCGGACTCGATGCCCAGCAGCAGGGCCAACGCTCGGGCGGCGAGCCGCTCGTCGTTGCGCTCGTTGAACGGAGCGGTGTCGAGCAGGTCGTAGGCGGTGGCCCGGACAGCGAGGACGCGCTCCCTCATCGCCGCCGCCGTCTCCGGGGAGCGGGCCTCGAGCAGGTCCAACGCCGCCAGCGCGATCCCGAAGGTCGACGGCTGCACATTGGTGTTGGCAGAGGCGTCGACGGCAAAGAAGTCCTTGTAAGGCAGAAGGTTCAGAATCTGCGAGGCCTCCATCCGGAGGCCGTCGAACGCGAGCGCGTGGGTGGAGGTGCCCCCCATCACGGCCAGGTCCAGCAGTCCGGTGCTGCGCAGGCCCGCCCCCTCGGAGGCGGGTACCAG
>JAYTHM010000219.1:0-5778 GCA_043732645.1 Frankiales bacterium | reverse complement strand
ATCCGAGGAGCAGAAATGACGGCGAAGCACTTGCGCTACTGGGAGTACGACCGCGAAGCGACCGTCGAGTGCTACGCCTGCGGCTGGAGCGGCCGTGGAAGCCAGAACGATGAGCACTTCGAGGAGCTGCTCGACGTGCGCTGCCCCACGTGCGAGGTGATGCTTCTCATCGTTTCCTATCCAACGATCGGGGAGACCCGGGCGGCTAATGGCGCTGGCAACGAGCGCGCCGTTGCCGAGTTGCCGTCCGTCAACAAGCGCGAGGCTCGTTCGGAGCGGGCCGACAGATTCATGCTGCGCGACCCAGGTCAGTTGCCTGAGATCTCCGATCCGGACATCGAGATCGTCTGGGACCTCGAGGAGCTCGGCGACGAGACCTGGACGGTGTTGCGGCATGGAGACGCGGCGATCTGGCGAGAGCTCGCGTTCTGGGAGGGGTACAAGCGTTTTGCCGAGGTGTTCCAAATTGTCCGCCAGAGATATGGAGAGCGTTTGCGGGAGGTTCGAGCGACGCCCGCGAGTGGCCTGTATCTGTACGGAGACAGCCTGTCGGCATTGGACAGCGTCGCGCGCCTGAACGCCACATTGGCCCGCAGCGGCGTTGAAACCGAGGCTCCCGACGTCGCACGCCTCGTTGCGAGGTACGCCAGCCTGCTGCACCAGCGCGTGCCAGGCCATCACGTCGCCAGCCCGCTCGGCGCCTGGCTGCTCCTTGCCCTTGCGGCAGACACTGCCTCGCAGGCCGCCACGGACGAGATGCCACTTGATCCGCACGTGCGCGCCGACGTCGAGGCCGACCTCGGCTGCAGCGCTGCCGTCGCCGGCGCCGTGGCTCGCCGGCTTCTGACGAACGCACCCGGAGCGGTAGCGGCCAGCGTCGCCGCATGGACTTATGCCGCGGACGTCCCACTGGCGCTGGAGGTCGCGTTCTCACGTTGGCCGGCCGGCACCGCGACCGGGCCGATCCCGACGCAAGAGGCCGCGGACGCGTGGGCAGATCAGGTGACGTCCGGCCTCATCAAGCGCTTCCCTGTAGACATCCCGTCGGACACCTCGTTGCTGCTGGCGTCGGCGCTGGCGACCCGGATCAGCTGGGAGGACCCGTTCGGCGCCGGTGATCCGATGCCCGAGAGCAGCCCTTGGGCCGGATTGGGCGTGCCGCTGATGCAAGCGGCCGACACACACCCCGTCCGGCTCTGGACGAGTCCCCATGGGCTGCTGGCCAGCCATCGCGCTCGCGGAGGCGGGCTATGCGTCCTGTCTGTGCTCGCCGCCGATGCTGACGTGCCCGTCCCGGTCCTTCTGGAGTACGCGCACCACCTCAGCGCCGCGGACGCCGCGTCAGAGCTCGGCGAGTACGGCGCGGGCGTGCCTGTCGGTGGAGGCCTTGCCGAGGCCGACATCGACGTGGTGTTCGCACTGCCGCTGGGCGAGCACGACGTGCTGCTGGTGAGGGAGATCAAGATCAGCACCCATATGGCCGGAGAGCGTGAGGTCGCGTGCACAGCGTCGCTGCCGGCTTGGCGCGCCAGCTCCCACCTGACCTCGGGCCAGCTACCCGGCCTGGTCGGTGCAGCTCAGCTGCTGGGCTCGCGGCTGCACTCATGGCAGTCGGGGTTGGGTCCGGTGGACGCTGCCCAGTCAGCGATCGCTTCCTTCGATCGGTACGGGTTCGAGGCAGCCGCGATTACAGGGATGACCGTGATGGCCGGCAGCGGTCCTCCTGGGGAACGTGGCCTTCGACGGGAGGTGGACGTCCGGTTCGCGCGGCCGTTCGTCACAGTGGCAGCGGTCGACGACGTCTCCCCAGGCCAGCGCGAAGGCCGGCACGAGAAAATTCCAGGCGACTGGCACGGGCTACCAGTGTTTTCGGCGGCCGTCAGTGAGCCGACCATTCCGCAGCCTCTGGTGGGCAGGTGCCGGACACAGCCTGAAGTTGGACGACGCGGCAGCTGATGCCGGCAGTCGGGCGACGTAGCGAGGCATGGTTGAGGTCGGACTCACGCGCCAAGATGGTCCTGCCAACCCGACAGGAAGAACTCCCTGTCGGGTTGGCCTCACGGAAGCGGTTCGGCGCTGATCAACCTTGGTTGAGTCCGTACTCGCGCGTGCCGAGCCGGTTCTTCCATTGGGACTCGACCGCTTCGATGGTTTGGTCCGGCGTAAGCGTTGCGACGGGCTCAAGTACCGAGACGATGTACCGATGCCCCCTCGTCAAACCGCGGTTGCCGTTGGTGCCACCCCTCGCATAGCCCAGGAGGCGACCTAGCAGGCTGTCAATGCCCTTGGCCGAGCCAACGTACTGCTTGCCAGCGTCGTCCAGGTCGATGAGCAGATACACGCCCTTCGTGTGGGACAGCATGGATCGCCACTCGTGAGGCAGCGTTGCCAACTCGTCAGCTTCGCAGTGGAACTCCCGCCACCCCGGCCATGGATCATGCTGGTCGGCGATCTCCAGAACGGGCCAGAGCGTCGAGTCCGCCCTGCGATGCCAGCTCCGCCCAGCAGAACCCGCCGGCCACGCGATGACGAGCCTGTCCTCGTACTGTTCCCAGCCTGGGACGGGAGCGAGGTCGTAGATGCGTCCAAGGCGGCCCTCGGGGTGCACGCTTCCGCTCAACGGCTCGACATCGCCCACCGGCATCGGGGTCGAGCCCATGTTCCGGTACATGCCCGCGAACGTCGTCTTGGCTGCCCGACTCACGACGAAACTCGCAACGACTCCGCTCTCGGGGATCATGTTGGCGCCCTGTCGAGACTGGTAGCCCTCAAACACCGGGCGGTCGTTGCGCCAGGTGTCGTAGATCTTCGGCTGGCCCACCAAGCCGTGGCGCAGGATCTTCACCTGGGAGGGCGACAGACCCCCCAAGGTCAAGATGTCGTTGAACGTGATCATCAACGCCTCGCCACCGCTGCCATGTGCAGATCTTTCACCATCGGGTCTGCCCGGACTTCAGTTGACCTATCCAGGCAACCAGACCAGTTGACCTGGATCAACGAGCGGGGCGGTGTGTTCGGCGCCAAACGCGGCCGGTCCGAGTTGACCAGCACCATCCTCGACGAAAGGCGAGGCCCGGGACCTGGCCAGGAAGGTGCTCCGCACCGTCGGCCGGAGGGTGGATCTCAGCGCACTTTTCGTCGACGCAATGCTTCAGAACCAGCCTAGTAGCACTCGTCACGCTGCGTAGCATTCAGGCTTAGATTTCTGATCCGGAGGTGTCGCGGCCCAGACCCCTGGCAAGTGGAGAGCGCCGCTTCTTCGCTGTCTCTGATCCTGCACAGGGTCAACAAGAACAGGCGTTCTTCGCGCTCTCGGAGGGTTTCGCCCTACCCACCAGATTCAGGCCGAAGGTGCGTGCGCTAGGCATCGAGGGTGATACGAGTTGCGAGGCCCGACGACCTGCCTGTCCTGCGGGAGATCGAACGGGCTGCCGGTTCCGCGTTCCGCGATTTCGGGATGGCGGCCATCGCGAACGATGACCCGCTGACCGAAGAGCTCCTGGCCGTGTTCCAGCGGGACGGCCGGGCTTGGGTGGTCGCCGATAGTGACGATCAACCGGTCGGCTACGTGCTGGTCAGTCGAGTTGACGGCAACGGGCACGTCGATCAGGTGTCGGTGCATCCCACGCACTCGCGGCAGGGGCTAGGGCGGGCGCTTCTGGAGGAAGCGGAGGCTTGGGCTGAGAAGTGTGGCTTGCCTGCCCTGACCCTCACCACTTTCGTCCACGTTCCATGGAACGCGCCGTACTACGAACGCCTTGGGTTCCGAACGTTGCATGCGGACGAGACCGGTGAAGGTCTGCGCGCCGTCGAGGACCATGAACGAGCCCTGGGCCTAGCCCTTTGGCCGCGCGTAAGCATGCAACGGGCGGTACGTCGAACGCCACGGTAGGTGCCACGCTCGCCCTCTAGCAAGGGGAGTCCTTATCCTCGCTTTGATCCGCGCACGCAGAAAACAGGCGACTGGAGGCGACATGCCCGTTCCTCCCGCCGTGGTCGAGCCGTACGACCGGTCGTGGCCGACGACCTATCAGCGCCTAGCGGACCGGATCTCAAGCGCCCTGACGATCAAGCACCGCCTGGAACATGTCGGCAGCAACGCAGTCCCCGGTCTGGCCGCGAAGCCCATCATCGACATCGACATCGTGGTGGAGGCGGTGTCAGACGTCGGTACTGCCATCGCCGACCTAACCGCGCTCGGCTACCACCACCTAGGCGATCTGGGGATCGTCGAACGGGAGGCGTTCGACCCCCCGGACGGCTTGCCGTACCACCATCTGTACGTCGTCCTTGAAGGTTCGTTGGCGCTTCGCGATCACCTGGACCTCCGCGACTTCCTGCGATCCCATCCTGCACACGCTCAGCGGTACGGCGAGGAAAGGTTGCGACTGGCCCCGCTGCTTCTCACCAACCGCGAGGCCTACGGATCAGCGAAGCACCCCTTGGTGGAGGAACTCACCGCGTTGGGCCGCAACTACTTGGCAGGATTACCAGCATAAGTGATGCTCCTACTGTCAAGTGAGGGCTGTTTTCGGGAGCGAGTTGTAGACCTCGCGGGCGATGTAGCGCTTGAGGCAGCGGATGGCTTCGCTCTTGGTCTTGCCTTCGGCTTGGCGTTTGGCGACGTAGGCCCTGGTGGCGGGGTCGGTGCTGAGTCGGACGATGGCGATGCGCCAGAGCGCGGCGTTAGCTTGGCGGTCACCGCCTCGGTTGAGGCGGTATCGGTTCTTGATCTGGCCGCTGTTGGCCGGGACGGGGCAGCTGCCGGTGAGGCTGGCGAAGGCCCGTTCGCTATTGAGCCGGTCGGGGTTATCGCCCGCGGTGAGCAGCAGGGTGCTGGCGGTATCCGGGCCGACACCGTGCATCGCGACGAGCTCGGTGGCCAGTTTGTCGGTGATCCGGCGGAGCCGCACAATGGTGCTCTTGAGCTGGGCGTCCAGGAACGCGATGCGGGCAGCGAGCTCACGCAGCGTCAGCCGTGTGATCGCGGCGAGGCTGTCGTCGTCGGTCTTGATGCGGAAGGCTGCGCACGTCGCGAGCAGCTCCCCTCTGGGCAGATCCCGGAGACGGGCTCGTAGCTCATCAGGGGCGGTGACCAGGACCGCGCGGAGCTGGTTGAGAGCTTGGGTGCGGGCCTTGTTTGCGCTGCGCTGCAACGATTTCAGGGCCCGCAGCGTCTCGACCGGTCCATCGTGGGTCTTGGGCGTGCCGACGGCTTCGCCCGACAGAACGGCCCGGGCTGCTGCGATGGCGTCGACGACGTCGTTCTTGCCGTAGCGGCGGCGAACCTGCCTGTTTGGGCGGCCGACTTCCAGCACCTTGACACCGTGGGAGGTGAGGTGACGAGCAAGGGCGGCGCCATAGCTGCCGGTGCCTTCGACCCCCACCAAGGTTAGTTCGCCAAAGCTCAGCAGCCAGGCGAGCAAACCGGTGTAGCCAGCCATCGTGGTCGGGAAGCTCGCCGTTCCCAACAATCCGCCGACAGAGTCCAGCGCGGCAGCGACGTGCTCATCGCGGTGGGTGTCGACGCCGCCAATGACGAGCGGGCGCGCGGGTGTCATCGTGGTCATGTCTGTCCTTGTTCATCAGCGCGGGTGAGGGCAGGCGCGGTGCGATGGTGGTAGGACAGGACAGGGACGGGGCTTGTTGGCGCAGGCTCCTACTAGGTCACTTCCACCGCGCTGATCGCGCCAGGTTGTCTCCCGCCCGGCCGACTGATCACTTCGAGGGCAGTTGGTTCACGCCGGCCGCTATTCGGGTCAGGCCGGGCGGGAGAAC
>JAYTHM010000218.1:0-16888 GCA_043732645.1 Frankiales bacterium | reverse complement strand
CGTACGTCCGCTCGCCCCTCCGGTCCCGCCGGCAAGCCCACGGCCCGCAAGCCGGTCGCACCGG
The DNA here is from genome assembly GCA_043732645.1 of Frankiales bacterium. Taxonomy (GTDB): domain Bacteria; phylum Actinomycetota; class Actinomycetes; order Mycobacteriales; family SCTD01; genus RYN-111. The sequence continues at coordinate 16,824 of JAYTHM010000218.1, read as the reverse complement.
CCGGTCGCAAGCCGGCCGGTCGCAAGCCCGCCGGTCGCAAGCCCGCCGGTGGGCGTACCGGGCGGAGGCCCCTCGCGCTGGGCACCAAGGCAGTCGCCGGACTTGTCGGCGGGTCGTTCCGGCTGCTGGCCGGGGGAGTGGGCGGCGTCGGCCGGGCGGCTGGGAGCAGCGCCCGTGACCTCGACCCGGCCCACCGGCGCGACGGGGTCGGCCTCGTCCTGCTCATCGGTGCGTTGCTGTCCGCAGCCGGTGCGTGGTGGCACGCGGGCACCGCCGGCAACACCCTCGCCGACGCGGTCGAGGGACTGTTCGGTCGGGGCGCCATGGTGCTGCCGGTCGTGCTGGCCGTCGCGGGCGTGCACGTGCTGCGCCACCCCGTCAGCCAGGGGACCGGCGGCCGGCTGCTCGTCGGGTGGACCACCCTGTCGCTCGGTGCGCTCGGAGTGCTCCACGTCGTCCGCGGGGACCTGCCGCGGGCCGCCAAGGGCGGCGTCGTCGGGTTCGTGCTCGGCGACCCGCTGGAGCACCTGCTCACGCCGTACATCGCCGTTCCGATGCTGCTGCTGATCGCGACGTTCGGGCTGCTGGTCGTGACCGCTACCCCCGTGCACCAGGTGCCGGGGCGGCTCGCCCAGCTGCGCGACAGGGCCCTGCTGCGCCCGAAGCCGGGACAGGCCCAGCCCGAGGTCGGGCTGGAGCCGCTGGCCCCGCTCAACCGCAGCCGGCCGCGTCGCCGCGTCGCCATGCAGGTCGGCGTGCAGGGGCCCCCCGAGGACCTCAACCCGGTGGTGCTCGCCGACGACGACCGCGGGCGGGTCCCGGAGCCCGTTGCGGCCGAGCCGCGTCCGCACACCCCCGTGCCCAAGAAGGCCGAACAGCTGGTGCTCAAGGGCGACTACCTGCTGCCCCCACCGGAGCTGCTGGGCGCCGGCACGCTGCCGAAGAAGCGCAGCACTGCCAACGACGAAGTGATCGCCGCCCTGTCACAGGTGCTGGTCGACTTCCAGGTCGACGCCCGCGTCACCGGCTTCAGCCGCGGACCGACCGTGACCCGCTACGAGATCGAGCTGGGCCCGGCCGTCAAGGTCGAGCGGATCAAGACCCTCGCGCGAAACATCGCCTACGCCGTGAAGAGCCCCGACGTCCGCATCATCGACGTCATCCCCGGCAAGAGTGCGATCGGCATCGAGATCCCCAACACCGACCGCGAACAGGTCTCGCTCGGCGACATCCTGCGCAGCCCGGTCGCGACGAACGACCACCACCCGATGCTCGTCGGTCTCGGCAAGGACATCGAGGGCGGCTTCGTCTGCGCCAACATCGCGAAGACCCCACACATCCTGATCGCCGGCGCGACCGGTGCTGGCAAGTCGGTCTGCATCAACTCACTGCTCGTAAGCATCCTGTCGCGGGCCACCCCTGACGAGGTGCGGATGGTGCTGGTCGACCCCAAGCGGGTCGAGCTCACGTCGTACGAGGGGATCCCACACCTGATCACCCCGATCATCACCAACCCCAAGAAGGCCGCCGAGGCCCTGCAGTGGGTGGTCCGCGAGATGGACATGCGGTACGACGATCTCGCCGCCTCCGGCTTCCGGCACGTCGACGAGTTCAACGCCGCCGTCCGGGCCGGAAAGCTGGTGGCACCTGCCGGGTCGGAGCGGGTCTACAAGCCCTACCCCTACCTGCTGGTCGTCATCGACGAGCTCGCCGACCTAATGATGATCGCGCCCCGCGACGTGGAGGACTCCATCGTCCGCATCACCCAGCTCGCGCGCGCCGCCGGCATCCACCTGGTCATCGCGACGCAGCGTCCCTCCGTCGACGTCGTCACCGGTCTGATCAAGGCGAACGTTCCGTCGCGGCTCGCCTTCGCGACGTCCTCCGGGACCGACTCCAAGGTCATCCTCGACCAGCCTGGCGCGGAGAAGCTGATCGGCAAGGGCGATTCGCTTTTCTTGCCGATGGGCGCGTCCAAGCCGCTACGCATCCAGGGCGCGCTAGTCACTGACGCCGAGGTGAAGGCGGTTGTCGACCACTGCAAGGCGCAGCGCCAGCCGGCGTTCCGGGAGGACATCTCGGCACCGGTCGCCGCCGAGCGGCAGGTCGACGAGGAGATCGGCGATGACCTCGACGTGCTCCTGCAGGCCGTCGAGCTGGTCGTCACGACCCAGTTCGGGTCGACGTCGATGCTGCAGCGCAAGCTGCGGGTCGGCTTTGCCAAGGCCGGGCGCCTGATGGACCTGATGGAAAGCCGCGGGATCGTCGGGCCGTCCGAGGGTTCCAAGGCGCGCGACGTCCTCGTCACGCCCGAGGAGCTCGACGGGACGCTGCTGCTCCTCCGGGGCTGACCCGGCTTGCTGGCCCACCGTTTGCCGGGTCCTCGTTCGCCGATCAAGTTCGCTGGGTCACATCGGCTGGGTCAAGCGGGTTGGGTTAGGTTCGCCCCATGTGCTTCGCCGACGGTTCCCTTGCCCCCGCTGCCCCCGGTGCTGGGACGGCCGGTGGGCAGCGCGCGCTGACGCTCACCTCCTCCGACGGCAACGTCCTGATGGCGCACGAGTGCCGGGCGGCGACGCCGTCGAAGGTGGGCGTCGTCGTACTCCCGGACGTCCGTGGGCTGCATGCGTACTACCGCGACCTGACAGTGCGCCTCGCCGAGCTCGGCTGGGAGGCCGTGGCGATCGACTACTTCGGCCGGACCGTCGAGGGCGAGGACCGCAGCGACGCCTTCGACTTCATGCCCGAGGTGCAGAAGGCGACGCCGGAGGGGATCGCTGCCGACGCCGCGGCCGGGGTTGCGCACCTGCGCGCGCTCGGTGTCGAGCAGGTGTTCACGCTCGGGTTCTGCTTCGGTGGGTCCTACTCATGGCGCCAGAGCGCGGATACCCCGGGGCTCGCGGGGTGCATCGGGTTTTACGGCCGGTCCTCGATCCCGCTGCCGGTCGTCGACCAGATGACGGCGCCGCTGCTGATCCTCGTCGCCGGCGCCGACGCCCACATCCCGGTCGAGGACCCCAAGCAGCTCGCCGAGGTCGTCCCGGTCCCGTCCGACCTGGTGGTCATCGACGGCATGCCGCACTCGTTCTTCGACCGCACCGCTCCGGAGCACGCGGGCGAGTGCCAGAAGGCCTGGCGTCATATCACCGGGTTCGTCGCCGACAACTCCTGAGCAGCCGGGTCAGCCCGGGCGGGCCGACAGGCGCAGCAGTACCTCCGGTCCCCGCTCTGACCACAGCGTCGCGGCCAGCTCGCGGGCAGCCGTGCCGAGCGCTGCGCCGTACAGGGGGCCGAGGAGCAGCAGGGGTACTCCGTGGTCGGGGTGCAGGACCAGGACCAGCAGGACGACGAGCGGCGCGCAGGTGATCGCCACGACCGCGAAGACGCCGAAGACCAGCGCGGCGGCGAGCAGCCCCTGACCTCCACCCCCGTTGGTGAAGGCGTTGCGCGAGCCCTCGGGCAGCGGGAAGGGGGCCACGACCGCGACCACCGCAGCGGCCCCGAGGCTCAGCCCGAGGATCGCGAGGCCGAGGCCCTCCGCGGCCGGCAGGTAGCGCCAGCCGCCGGTTACGGCCGCAAGCAAGACGCCGAGCGCGACCATCAACGGGACCACGATCAGCATCAGGGCCAGGTCTCCGCCGAGCAGGTCGCGGCGGGCCGCGCGTCGGTCGCTGCCGGCGGCCAGGAGCATCCAGGTGGCGGTGCCGTCCTGGCCGAAGCGGTTCGAGCCGCCGAGCACGGCCAAGACCGCGACGCCGCACACCGCGAAGACCATCGTCGCGTGGGGGTGACCACGGGGGGACAGCAAGGGCACCACGACCACGAAGAAGGCCGGGAAGACGGTGCCCGTGACGAGCTGCACCAGCCGGCGGGGGTCACGGACCAGGTAGCGCAGGTCCTTCCCGGCGACGGCGCCGATCCGGCCCGCCGGCAGCACCCGCGTCAGCAGTCGGGGTGTCAGGCCGGTGGAGCTGCGGCTCGGCGCCGTGGTCGCATCGATGCTGAGCTCGGCCCGGCGCAGGGCCCGGGCCCAGAGCGCCAGCAAGGCGGCGACGGCGATCGCGCCGCCGATCAGGTGCAGGACCGCCAGTGGCAGTTGGCCGTCTGCGGCCAGCCGGGGGGCTGAGGCGAGCAGCCCGGGTGGCAGCGCCGACAGGACCGAGGCAGCCTGGTGCAGGGCCTGTTCGGCGCCCTGCGACCGTCCCGCCCGCTGCAGGAGGGGGTTGACCAGCTGGCCGCTGACGGCGACGAGTGCGGTCAGGGCTACCCCGAGGTCGCGCCCGCGGCGGGACCGCAGGAGCCGGGCCAGCGACGCTGCCGTCGTACGGCTCAGGGCCACGCACAGCGCCAGCTCGAGGGGCACGGCAACCACCGCCACGCCGTACGACACCAGGCTGTCTCCGGTGGCCGCTACGAGCCCGAGGCAGGCCACCAAGGTGGCGATCGGGGCTATGCCCAGCAGGGCTCCGACCCCGTGCAGGACCAGGACATCCCCGGTCGACAGCGGCAGCAGGGCGAGCTTGCTCGCGTCCAGCAGGTCGTCGCTGGTGAACGTGACGATCGGCAGCACCGTCCACCCAACGAGCAACCCGGTAAACAGCACCACCGCCGCGTCGTCGGCGGTGGTGGCAGTCCCGCGCAGCGCGGCGAGGCCCGCAAAGGTCAGCACGGCGAGCCCGAGGCCGATGACCGCGCCTGCGGCCAGCCCGAGGCGTCGACCGGTCGAGCCGCGACCCGAGCGCAGCGCCCCGCGAAGCAGGGCCCAGCGCAGCGCCAGCGCGAGCCTGATCATCCGCCGAGCCAGTCCAGGGCCCCGGTTCCCCCATCGTGGGCCCCCACCAGGTCGACGAAGACGTCGTCCAGGCTTCGGCCGGCCCGCAGGGCGTCGACCTGCCCAGCCGCCACGACCCGCCCGCCGTTGACAATCGCGACCTCGTCGCAGAGCCGCTCCACCAGCTCCATGACGTGGCTGGAGAACACGACCGTGCCGCCGCGGGAGGTGAAGCGGGTCAGGACGTCGCGGATGGTCCGGGCCGACACCGGGTCGACCGCCTCGAAGGGCTCGTCGAGAAACAGCACCTCGGGGTTGTGCAACAGCGCTACCGCCAGCGCCACCTTCTTGCGCATCCCGGTCGAGTAGTCCACGACCAGCTGGTTGCCGGCGCCGGCCAGCCCAAACGTCTCGAGCAGCTCACCGGAACGCTGCGCGATGACGTCCGCGGGCAGTTGACGAAGCCGGCCGCTGAACTCCAGTAGCTCCCGGCCGGAGAGCCGCTCGAACAGCCGCAGCCCCTCCGGCAGCACCCCGATCCGGCGCTTGGCCTCGCGCGGGTCGCGCCATACGTCGATGCCATCGACCAGGACGGTCCCGGCGTCGGGCCGCAGCAGCCCCGTGGCCATCGACAGCGTCGTCGTCTTGCCGGCCCCGTTGGGCCCGACCAGGCCGAAGAAGCAGCCACGCGGCACGTCGAGGTCAATTCCGGCCACGGCCGCGACCTGCCCGAACGACTTGCTCAGCCCGCGGACCTGTACGGCTGGCACGTCTGGTGTCACAGGCCGACCTTATGGTCTGGGGGTGCAGGTCACCTGGTGCAGCGAGCGGCACCGGCCCGGTCTCGTCGACCTCGTCCAGGCCGTTGCGGTGACCGGGGGAGCCGTCGGTTGGCTGACTGTCCCTCCCGCCGAGGAAGCCCTCGCCTGGCTCGACGGCCTGCTCGCCTCAGGCGCACGGCTGGCGGTCTGCACCGACGGTCGGACGGTCCTCGCCTGCGGCGCCTGGCGCCGGTACGACGGGGTCGTGCTCCACGCCCTTGCCCAGGTCACGAAGGTCATGACCCACCCCGACGCGCGTGGACGGGGGGCAGCCAGGGCGGTGATGGAGCTGCTCGTCCAGGACGCCCGTGAGGCGGCTGTCGAGGTGCTGACGCTCGACGTGCGAGGCAACAACCACGGCGCATTGCGGCTGTATGCGGGGCTCGGGTTCGTGGTGACGGGTCGGCGGCCGGACGTGCTGAGCGTGGAACGGGAGCGGTTCGACCAGGTGCTGATGCACCTGGACCTGCGTTTCGGCCCGGCGGGACTGATCCGGCACGGTGGCCGCCGAGAGGGCCCGGGAGCAACCTGAACCACGGCGTCCAGGAGCTCAACGCCGCGCGTTGACACGCAGCGGACACAGGCGCTTTGTCGACGTGGCCACTGCGGTCCTAAGATGGGTAGGTACGTCCATTGCACGGCCCTTTCCCGTACCGCCTCCCCGGTACCTTCCCCGGTATCGCCGTCCCTTCTGTGAGGTTTGTGCTGTGTCCCCCGGCCCTTCCGACGACGGCCGCTCCCACGACGCCCGCTCCGACGACGGAGCCAGTGGTGAGCAAACGCTCGGTGCTGCCCTGCGCTCCGCCCGGGAGCAGGCCGGCCGCTCGGTGGAGCAGGTCAGCAGCGACACCCGCATCCGGGGGACGCTGATCCGCGACCTCGAGAATGACCACTTCGTCACCAGCGGTGGCAGCGTCTACGCCCGCGGTCATGTCAAGGCCATCGCCTCCTCGCTGCGGGTCGACCCCGGACCGCTGCTGGCCCTGTTCGACCGGGCGCAGGGCCCCGTGACGCCGCTCGTCGTCGACGCCACGCCCGTGGCCCACGTCGTCACCTCCTTCGGGGGCAGCGCCTTCGCCGCCTCGGCTGCCGCCTCCCTGACTCCCGAGCGACGGGGCCCGCGGTGGGGTCTGGCCGGTGCCGGAGCCGCCGCCGTGCTCGTCGGTCTCGTGACGGTTGGTTACCTCAGCTCCTCCGGCGGGTCGTCCCCGACGAACCTCGGCGCGAGCCAGCCCACCGGAGCGCCCACGACCACGCCACCTGCCGCCGTTCGCCCCCCGGCTCCGGACGCCGTCGCCTCGAAGCCGCCGGTGACGGGAGCCCAGCTGCGGCTGCGGGTCATCGGCACGCCCTCCTGGGTGAGCGTCAGCAACGCCAGCACGACCCTGTTCGAGGGGGTGTTGAGCGACGGGATGTTCAAGGACTTCACCGACCCCAACCGCCTCAAGGTCGTCATCGGCAACGCCCTGTCCGTCAGCCTCAACTGCGGTGGCAAGGACAGCGGACCGGCCGGCGCGTCCGGGGCGGTCCGTCGCTTCGAGTGCACCTCCACGGGCCTCACCGCACTCTGACCCCGGCTGGACCCTGCGGGCCGCACCTAGACTCATCGCGTGTCCCGTCGCCTCTCCCTCGTCACCCTGGGCTGTGCCCGCAACGAGGTCGACTCTGAGGAGCTCGCGGGCCGGCTCGACGCCGCAGGCTGGACGCTGACCGACGAGGACGCGGACGTCGTGGTCGTCAACACCTGCGGCTTCGTGGAGTCCGCCAAGAAGGACAGCATCGACACCCTGCTCGCCGCGAGCAACACCGGTGCGAAGGTGGTCGCTGTCGGCTGCCTCGCCGAGCGGTACGGCAAGGAGCTCGCGGCGCAGTTGCCCGAGGCCGACGCCGTCCTGGGCTTCGACTCCTACGCCGACCTGTCGAACCACCTGCAGACCGTCCTCGACGGCGGCCACATCGACAGCCACACCCCCGGAGACCGCCGCAAACTGCTCCCGATCAGCCCGGTCGAGCGCCAGCAGCCCGCAGTCGACCTCGAGGTCGGCATCCCCGGCCACGCAGGCGGTCCGCATGTCCTGCGAAAGCGCCTCGACGACGGGCCCGTCGCGTCGCTCAAGCTGGCCTCCGGCTGCGACCGGCGCTGCTCGTTCTGCGCCATCCCGTCCTTTCGCGGTGCGTTCGTGAGCCGCCGCCCGTCGGACGTCCTGGCCGAGGCCCGCTGGCTCGCCGACCACGGCGTGCGCGAGCTGGTCCTGGTCTCGGAGAACTCCACGTCCTACGGCAAGGACCTCGGGGACCTGAAGCTTCTCGAGACGCTGCTGCCGGAGCTCGCGGCCATCATCCCTCGCGTCAGGTTGTCCTACCTGCAACCCGCCGAGATGCGCCCGACGCTCGTCCGGACGCTGACCTCGACGCCGGGCGTCGCGCCGTACTTCGACATGTCCTTCCAGCACAGCTCGCCGACGGTGCTGCGTCGGATGCGTCGCTTCGGCGGCACCGACGCGTTCCTGACCCTGCTGGCGAACGTGCGTGCGGCCGCCCCCACTGCCGGGGTTCGCAGCAACGTCATCGTCGGCTTCCCCGGCGAAACCGAGGACGATGTCGCTGAGCTCGAGCGCTTCCTCGTCCGAGCCCGGCTCGACGCGATCGGGGTCTTCGGCTACTCCGACGAGGACGGCACCGAGGCCGAGGGCCTGCCCGACCACCTCCCGCAGGAGGTCGTCGATGCGCGCGTCCAGCAGATCACAGCGCTCGCCGAGGAGCTCACCGCGCAGCGCGCCGAGGAGCGCCTGGGCGAGGTGCTCGAGGTCCTCATCGAGTCGATCGAGGACGGTATCGCCGAGGGCCGCGCTCTCCACCAGGCGCCCGAGGTCGATGGCTCTACCTTGCTGAACGACGCCTCGCTGCAGGTCGGCCAGCTCGTGCGGGCGGTCGTGACCGGCTCGGAGGGCGTCGACCTGGTCGCAGAGCCGGTGTCGTGAGCGCGGTCGACCCCGAGCCCCGGCTCGACCCCCTCCTGCCCGGAAAGCCGTCGCTGGAGCCGATGGCCGCCCCCGTCTCGGCGGCCAGCGCCTGGAACATCGCCAACGCCCTGACTGTCCTCCGGCTGCTGCTCGTCCCCGTCTTCGTGGCGGCCCTGCTCGCCGAGGGAGGCCACTCCCACGGCTGGCGCTGGGCCGCGTTCGGGGTCTTCGCCTTGGCCTCCTACACCGACAAGGTCGATGGCCAGATCGCTCGGAGCTGCAACCTGGTCACGGCCTTTGGCAAGCTCGCCGACCCCATTGCCGACAAGGCCCTCACCGGCGCCGCCCTGATCGGGCTGTCCTCCCTCGGTGACCTGCCGGTGGTAGTCACCGTCGTGGTTCTGCTCCGCGAGGTCGGTGTCACGGCGCTCCGCTTCTGGGTCATCCGGCATGGCGTCATCCCGGCCTCCCGAGGCGGCAAGCTGAAGACGCTGCTGCAAGGTTTGGCGATCGGCTTCTACGTCCTGCCCCTTACGGGGTTCCTCGCGAGCGGGCGGGCCGTGGTCATGGCGCTCGCCGTGGCTGTCACGGTCGTCACCGGGATCGACTACGTAGCAAGAGCCCTGACGCTCCGGCAGACCAGCGAGCGGGCCGCTATGAAGCGCGCCCGTAAAGCGGCGCGGGGTGCCTGACGTGAAGGGCGCCGTCCTCGCCGTCGGCAGTGAGCTGTTGCTCGGTGACGTCATCAACACCAATGCCGCCTACCTGGGCCACCAGCTGGCCGCTGCCGGGGTGGAGGTCGTGGCCTCCGCCGCGGTCGGCGACGACCTGGAGCGCCTGGTCACCGCGCTGCGCCACCACCTGGTCGAGGCCGACGTCGTGGTGCTGTCAGGTGGGCTCGGGCCGACCGTCGACGACCTGACCCGCAATGCGGTGGCGCAAGCCTTCGACCTCCCGCTCGACCGCGTTCCAGCCCTCGAGGAAGGGCTGCGTGCGAAGTTTGCGGCGTACGGCACCGCCATGCCCGACGTGATCCTCGTGCAGGCCGACGTGCCGCGCGGTGCGGAGGTTCTCGACAACCCGGTGGGCACTGCTCCGGGGCTCTGGCTGGCCGTCGGTGACCGGGTCGTCATCGCCCTACCGGGGCCGCCGCACGAGCTACGGGCCGCCTCGGAGACGGTTTGGCCCCGGCTGTCGGCGCGCACCGGCCGGGCCGTCACGACCCGGCAGGTCCTCGTCTCCGGCTTGGGTGAGTCCACCGTGGCGGAGCTGGTCCAGGAGGTGGTCACGCTGCCGGACGGCGTCGCGCTGTCCTACCTTGCCGGTGGAGCGGTCGTGCGCGTGCGCTTCACCACAGCCGGTGACCCGGCGGTGCTGGAGCCGCTCGTCCAGTCAGCGGACCGGGTCTTGGGCGAGCACGTCTGGGGCCACGACCGGCAGACGCTCGACGCCATCGTGCACGACGCACTCGCGGCAGCCGGCCAGACCGTTGCCGTCGCGGAGTCGCTGACCGGCGGCCTGCTCGCGGCGGCCCTGTCGCAGCGGCCGGGGTCCTCGGCGACGTTCCGGGGCAGCGCCGTTGTCTACGCCACCGACCTCAAGGGCACGCTCGCAGGTGTGCCCGCGCAGGTACTTGCCGACTACGGCGCGGTGTCCGTGGAGACTGCCGCCGCGCTCGCGACCGGTGCGCGCGAGCGGCTCGGGTCCGACTGGGGGGTGGCGGTCACCGGCGTGGCCGGCCCGACCGAGCAGGAGGGCCAACCGGTCGGCACGGTGCACGTGTCGGTGGCCGGACCCGTTGGGGCCCCCGTCGTGCGCTCGTTGCGGCTGCCGGGTGACCGCGACCGGGTGCGGGCACTGTCCGTGACGGCCGCCCTTGACCTGCTCCGCCGCCGGCTGACCTGACCTCCCCCGACCAAGGCCGTTGACCAGGGACCGCTCCGCTGAGAACGAACGCGCGGGTCCCCGCTACCCCCACCCGCAGATGCGGGTAGCGTGCAGGAGACTGACGAAACGGAGGTGAGCGGCGTGATGGTGCTCCGCAGGTTGATGGGCGATGCCCTCCGTGAGACGCGGCTGCAGCAGCACCGCACCCTGCGGGAGGTGGCCAGCCAGGCGCGAGTCAGCCTCGGCTACCTCAGCGAGGTCGAGCGCGGCCAGAAGGAGGCCTCCTCCGAGTTGCTCGCCAGCATCTGCCGTGCCCTGGGCGTCCGGCTGTCGGACCTGCTGCGCGAGGTCAGCGAGGAGCTTGCGGTCGTGGAGCCCCACCCGCTACCCCAGGCACGCCCGATCACGCATTCGCTCCCGGTGACGAAGGCGCAGCCGGTCCTTGAGTCCGTGAAGCGTCCTGTCGCGACGGTCACCGTGCATGCGGTCCGCGATGTGGTTGCGGCGGCCTGATCTGTTGCCCTCCCCGATGTCTGGCTGCGCCTGGTGACGAGTCCCACGACCAGGTCCGCCTCGGATGAGCCGGTCCGCGAGCCAGGCACCCGGGCCCGTTCCGGTAATGCCATGGGGCGCACCCGCGCGGCCTTGCTGCATGCCACCGCCGAGTGCATCACCCGGTACGGCGTCCGCAAAACCACGATGGTCGATGTCGCCTCCAAGAGCGGCGTAGCCAAGGCCACCCTCTACAACCATTTCCGCACCAAGGACGACGTCCTGGCAGCCCTGGTGGAGCAGCAGGTTGCGGACCTCGTGGCCGCCTGTGCGGGTGCGGCTGCGACCGACGGCCTGGTCGCTGCGCTTGTTCTGGTCGGCGAGGCCCTCGCGGGCAGCGCGCCGCTTCGCAAGGCCGCCGAGGGCGAACAGGCCCTGATCGCGCCGCTGGCCACCCCCGGTCAGGCTCGTGGTTGGAAGGTCGCCCGCGATGGCGTCACCGCGGTGCTCACGGCCGCCCAGGTCCCGCACGGGCCCGCAGAGGCGGAGCTGCTCCTTCGCTGGTGCGCCAGCCAGGTGCTGTGGCCGCTGACTCCCGTGACCCTGCCGGACGCGGCCCAGGTGCTTGCCAGAGGGCTGGGCGGCACGGCGGTAGGCACCTCCTCCATGCCTACCTCCTCCATGCCCACCTCCTCGACATCCGCCGCGGATGCGACCACGGCGCCGTCCCTGGTCGGGGTCGGGGCGCCCGCCTCCGGTCTTGGCTGGCCTGGCTGACCTGAGCGGCCGACCCCCGGGCAGTCAGGACAGCAGCAGCAGGGTGTCGCTCTGGCGCGAGCCACCGCCGGTGGGTCCGCCCCCGGGCAGGTACAGGGTGTCGCCCACGACAGCGGCGCCGATGCCCTGGCGGCCGGCAGGCAGGTCCGGCAAGCGGCTCCACCGGCGAGAGCCCGGGTCGTAGGCGTCGACCTCGGTGTCGACGAACTGCTCTCCGGGGTGCTCCCCGCCGAGGACGATGAAGCGGTGGCCGAGCGCCGCCCCGGCGACGGCCGATCGCCCCAGCGGCAGGGGTGGCAGCGTGGCCCAGCGGTTGGCGACAGGGTCGTAGGTCAGCAGCGACGTGAGGTCGTGCGGTCGACCGGCCGCGATGTAGATCTGCCCGTCGATGACGGCGCCGGCGGCGTGGTCACGGGCTGTCGGCATCGGCGCCGCGGTCACCCAGGTCTTCGTCGCGGGGTCGTAGACGTCGTGCTCGGCGACGTCGACGCCACCGCTCTTGCCGCCCACGTAGTGGATCTTGCCGTCGAGGACGACGGCCACCCCCGCGGCCCGGCGGTCAGGCAGCGACGCCTCGATGGTCCAGTGGTCGGACGCCTGGTCCCAGGAATAGACCATCGAGCTGCCTCCTGGGCTCGCGCCGTAGCCACCGATAGCCCACAGCCGTCCCGACAGGGCGACGACGCCGACATGGTCCAGCGCCTGCGGCAGGGGGGCCGCGGTGTGCCAGCGGCCGGTGGTGGTGTCGAGCACGAGGTGGGTCGTGGAGTGGGGGTGCCCGTCGACGTAGCCACCGAGGACATGCACGTCGGTGCCGAGCGCGGCGACGCCGACCTCGCTGACGGCCCGCGGGAGCAGCTCACCTGCCGACCAGCGCAGCGTTCCCGGTGTGGCGCCGAACGTGGAGGGTGCCGACGCCGAGGTGGTCGGCGGGCTCGCGGTGGAGCTGGTGACGGCAGGCGAGGAGGCCGTCGTACCGGGGTGTGCGCCCGTCGTGGAGGTGGAGGAGCAGGCAGCCGCGAGCAGCAGGACAGCCAGCCGCCTCATCGAAGGACACCGGTGTGACCGAGGGAGTAGCGGCCGGGCTGGGGCCAGACGCACAGGCCGTGCGGTGAGCCGCCGACCTGGATGCGCGCCAGCAGGTGACCGTCGCTGACACGGATCGCGTAGACCTCACGGGTGTAGCGACCCGACAGCCACAGGACCTTGCCGTCGGCCGAGACACCGCCCATGTCGGGAGAGCTGCCAGGGATCTGCCAGACGGTGCGGACGGAGCGGGTCGCGAACGACAGCACCGACACCGACGCGCCCTTGCGGTTGGTGATGTAAAGGTCCTTGCTGTCGCGGCTGACGTAGAGCCCGTGCGCGCCGGCACCGGTGGGTAGGAAGCGCAGCACCTTGAGGGTCTTGGCGTCGATGAGGAAGACGCCGTTGCTGTTCTCGTCCGCGACGTAGAAGACCGACCCGTCCGGGCTCGTCTTCACATCCTGCGGCTTCGGGTGCTGGGAGGTCTGCCTGGGCAGGTCGATGGTGCGTACGACCCTCTGGTGGACCATGTCGACCCACAGCAACTGGCCGCTGAACTCGCACGAGAACAGCGCGTGCGTGCCGTCGGCGGAGAAGTCGGCGTGGTCGACCCCGCTGCACGGAACCTTCAGCGAGTGCTGCAGCTGCATGGTGTGAGGGTCTCGGAAGTCCAGGCGCCCCAGGCGTTCTGCGACGACGACAGCATGCTGGCCGTCGGCGGTGAAGTAGAGGTTGTAGGGGTCATCGACGGGAACGGGCTTGCCGAAGGTCCCGGTGCGGGGGTCGATCGGGGTCAGCGAGTTGCCCTGGTCGTTGTCGACCCACAACGTCTTCAGGTCGTACGACGGCGTGACGTGCTGCGGCTGACGACCGACCTTCTCGACGCGCAGCACCTTGTAGGTCGTCGAGTCGATAACGTGCACCGTGGCGTCGTCGTCGTCTGGGACGTAGATCAGCGAGGTCGCCTTCGCGGCCTCGGCCGACAGCAGGCCCGGACGGTCCGCGGCGTACAGGTCGTGGGCATCGACGTTGATGGGGATGGTGGCCGCGTCCTGAGCTTTCGGAACGCCCACAGCGGAAGGGGTGGCGGCCGGCGACGGGCTGGTGGCAGCGCCGCTGCTGGGGGTGGTGGGGCCGGAGCCATCGCGTGAGGCGCCGGAGCTGCAGGCGCTGAGGAGCAGAGCGGTCGAGACGGCGGCAAACAGGGCAGCGCGGGGTGACAGGTGCACTGAGGCAGTCTGCTCGTTCAGCCCTGTCAGTCACCTGTACGAGCCTTCGGGATGACAGGATGTGCGGACCAGTTCGAGAGGAAACCCGTGTGGCTGCCAACCCGTTCGTGAAGGCCTGGAAGTACCTTATGGCTGCCTTCGGCGCCAAGATCGACGAGAAGGCCGACCCCAAGATCCAGATTCAGCAGGCTATCGAGGAGGCGCAGCGCCAGCACCAGGCCCTCACGCAGCAGGCCGCCGCCGTCATCGGCAACCAGCGTCAGCTCGAGATGAAGCTGGCCCGGCAGATGGGCAACGTCGAGAAGCTCCAGGGCTCGGCGCGGCAGGCCCTCGTGCTCGCCGACCAAGCGCGCGCAGCGGGCGACGCCGCGAAGGCCTCCGAGTACGAGCAGACCGCGCTGCAGTTCTCCAACCAGCTCGTGGCGTCGGAGAAGTCGATGGAGGACCTCAAGACCCTCCACGACCAGGCGTTGCAGGCCGCCGGCCAGGCCAAGAAGGCCGTCGAGACGAACGCGTCTTTGGTGCAGAAGAAGCTCGCGGAACGCACCCAGCTGCTCAGCCAGCTCGAGCAGGCCAAGATGCAGGAGCAGGTCACGAAAAGCCTCCAGTCGATGTCGGAGCTGTCCGCTCCCGGCACGGTGCCGTCGCTCGAGGAGGTCCGGGACAAGATCGAGGCGCGGTACGCCAAGGCTCTCGGTGGGGCCGAGCTCGCGAGCAGCAGCGTCGAAGGGCGGATGCTCGAGGTCGAGAAGTCCTCGATGGACCTCGCCGGTCAGACCCGGCTCGATCAGATCCGGGCCAGCCTCACCGGCCAGCTCCCGGCCGCGGCGCCTGCTCCGGCGGTGTTGCTCGCGAAACCCGCCAGCGACGCCACCGCCGCCGCGAACGCCACGACCGACGGGCCGCCTGCCTAGCTCTGCTCGGCACGGGTGAGTCGGCGGGTCAGGGCGGGTCCCGCCAGCGCGAACCCGACTCCGGTGACCGCTGCCGCCAGAAGGGCCGCGGCGCCCTGCGTCAGGCGGCCGGAGAGGGCTCCGCCGGCTGCGAAGCCAGCGGCGCCGGCCAGGTTCTGGCAGGTGACCAGCCAGGAGTAGACCTCGTTCCACCGGGCCGCCGGCTCCAGGACCGGCACGGTGGCGTTGAGGGTCGCGATCATCGCCCCCACCGGCAGGCCGACGGCGGTCACGGTGATCAGCAGTGCGACCGGGCTGCCGCTGAAGGCCAGCGGCAGCATCAGCAGCGGGCTGGCTGTCCAGAGTGCCCCCAGGCGCCGGCCGGTCGTCAGCCCTCTCGTCAGGGCCGCTACCAGCGCCAGCCCGACGAAGGCGCCGACCCCGTCGAGGGACAGCAGGACGCCGTACAGGGTGGGGGAGTGCAGGCGCTGGGCGGCGAGCGCGATCGTGGCGCCGACCAGGCCCTGGCCGAGGGCGCTCAGCCCGAGCAGCACGCCAAGCAGGTGGGTGCCGCGGGTGAGGCGCCCACCGCGGACCGGCGAACGGGCCTGCGTGGCGACGGTACCGAGCAGCAGTGCAGCCGTGACCAGCAGCAGGCCCACTAGGACCAAGGCGACGTGCGGGCCTGCAGCAGCCGCCACCACGCCGCCGAGGGCGGGAGCGCCCAGGAAGCTGGCTTCCTCCACACCCGCGTCGAGGCGAAAGGCCGTCTCGCGCAGGTCCTCACAGTGCACGAGCAGCCGGCCCCACGTCGCGCGCACCGTGGACGTCACCGGTGGTGCCAGCACACCGACGAGCAGCAGCATCCCCGCAACCAGCGACCCCGGACCGGTCGCCGCGACCAGTGCCACGAGGGTGAGGGCGGCGAGCACCAGCAGGACACGCCCTCCGTAGCGGTCGACGAGCCGGCCCTTGCGCGGGAACGACAGCGCCCCGACCAGACCCTCGACCGCGGTCAGCACTGCTGCTTCACGGACGCTGCCGGTGGCCCGCAGCAAGGCCAGGTAGACCGCCACCGGCAGCATGCCGTAGGCCAGCCGACCGGCGATACTGCCCGCGACAAGAGCAGGTACGCCGGGGAGGGCGACCACCTGACGCCACCGGGACGGGACGCGTGAGCTCGCAGGACGACGGCGCGCATGAGCGCACACGCGTCGCCCCGGCGTGAGCCGGGACATGGATGTTCTCCTTCACCACAGGGACCTGCGACCGGACGGGCACGCCGCACTGCGGCGCCGCGGTCAGGGAGGAGTGGTGGTCATGCCTGGCAGGTTAGCGCTCAACGGCACTGGTTGCCGGTCAGCGGTTGACGAGCTCCAGCACGCCGTCGCTGCGGCTGGCCACGACGACGGTGCCGGTGACGGGGTCGACGGCGATCGTGTTGGGCTGGCGGACGCTGGCGAACCGCCGGGTCTCGATGAGCTTGGGTCCCTGGAGGCCGACGACCTCGTTGCGGGCGGTGAGAGTCACCCAGAGCTCGTCGCGGTTGGTGTCGTAGGCCAGGCCGTAAGGGGTACCGGGCAGTGGCACCCGACTGACGAGGGTGAGGGCAGGTGAGAAGACCAACAGCGCGTCCCCCCTCGTGTCGGCCACGACCAGGTTGCCCCGACGGTCGGCGAGCACGTGCGTCGGTCCGTCCCCGGCGGCGACCCGGCCCTCCCGGTGCAGGTCGTCAGGGCCAAGTCGGGTGAGGGTGTCGGCGGCGACATCCACGACGTAGACACCCTCCGTCGTGGCGGCCAGGCCGCCGGGTTGCTCGAAACCGGTGGCTGTGGCGACCACGGATCCGTTGCGTACAAGGGAAACCCGGTGTCCGTGCTCGTTGGCCACGGCTACGGCGTCGGAGCCGACCGCAGTCACACCGTGCGGGTAGTCGCTGGTCGCGACCCGTGAGGTGACCCTTCC
>JAYTHM010000217.1:0-1657 GCA_043732645.1 Frankiales bacterium | reverse complement strand
ACTCGACCCCGTCGATCACGGTCGAGTTCTCGACCCCGAACATGGCTGCCCATACCGTGGCGTTGCGCACGCCGTTCCCCGCTCTATGTTTCGGACCTAGACAGCCCAAAACCTAGACAAGAACGGCGTGTTGCACGTTCAGCCCATCAAGAACGACCCACGGGAACGACCGGAGAGCCCGTTTTTTCATGACACCGAGGGCAGGGCACCACGCCAGGCTCACCCCGGCCACGGCGACGCCGAACCAGGAGGTAGCAGCGTGGTTTCCCCCCAGTAGGGCCCTACGGACTCGGCCGCGACATAGGGGGCGAGCAAGAAGAAGGAGACCGCGACGGCTCTCTGCGCTCTGGCCTCGGCCGTTTCTGACAGCGTGCGTTCACCGCTGAACCGCCAGATGACAATGACGCTGGCCAAGGCCTCGATTGCAGAGTCGCTCCCGAAGCCAAGCAAGGCGACAGATCCGGCTAGAACCGCGGCGAGAATCGATATCCCGGTCTCAATGCCCAACCAGCCCAGGCTGACCCAACTCAATAGGGTGCGGCTCTCCTGAAGGGATGTCAGGCGGCCTGCGGTGCGACGTTGTGGGCGTTGCGGGATTGGTGGATGCGTTGTTGTTCCTGGGCGAGGTGGTTTCGCCAGTGGGCCTCGAAGTCGCCGTTGCTGGGTAGGGCCCGGAGCTTGAGGATGGCTTCGGCTTCGTGCAGTCCTCATTGGGCGCCGGTGAGGTCCGTGCGGTCTTTCACGAGGTGCCGGCAGGTGCCTTCGATGATGCCGGTCGTGATCGGCCAGCCCTGCTTGAGGGCGATTGGGTAGTTCGGGTAGGCCTTGTTGTTCGTCAGGTAGGTGGCGCAGGTGTCGGCGTTCTCGCGTCGAGCGGGTTCCGGCCGGCGATGGTGGCGGCCCGTCGGAGGGCGCTGGCAACGCGGGTGGCGCCGCCGCCCAGGATCGTTTGCGCGTGACCGCGGACCTAGGTTTCGGCAGTGGGATCGCCTTCTCGGTGGAAGGACCAGGCAGCCTTCCAGAGGTACTCCAGGGCGTGGACGAAGTCGATGATGATCGGCACGGTCACCTTGCGGTCCAGTGCTTCGGTATGGATCTGGTTGATCTGGTGGTTGTTGCCGTCCACGAGAGCGATCTAGCTGCGTTGGTGGTCGGGGTCGCGTCTGTCGGCCTCGTCGAAGATCGCGGCGACGACGGTGGCGGTGTCGTCCACGACGCTGGCGGTGAGCCACTTGTTACGGGCCTTGGGTCCGGCGGTGGCCTCGCGACGCTGGGTGTCGTCGCCGGGCAGGATGTCGGTGGTGATGCGCGGGACGGGCGTGGCGTCGTAGACAGCGCCGACCTCGGCGAGTCGCTTGCGGTTGCGTTTCTCCCCTTTGGACAGTCGTGTCGCGAGCTTCGGGTTGGTGGTCGCGGCGGCCTTGGCGGTCGCGGGGCGCAGCGCACCGGGACGCATGACGATGCCCTTGCCGTCGCAGGGGATCACCAACACGTCAGCGACCGCACCTGTTGGTGCTTGCCGCTGGAGGTAGAAGGTGTCGAAGTCGACAGCGGCCAGGCCGGCGAGGTCTTCGACCTGGCGTTTACCGAGGTGCTGTCCGGTGGCCCGCCCGATCGCCTCCACCGCGCCGTCGAACGACCCGCGGGAGCTCTCGAT
>JAYTHM010000216.1:0-1665 GCA_043732645.1 Frankiales bacterium | reverse complement strand
TCGCCGGGAAAGCCTCACCGGGGGCGACGACCCTGGCCGCGGCGATGACACTGGCCTGGCCGGGGCCGATTCTGCTGATCGACGCCGACCCGGGCGGGGGAGACGTGGTGCCCGGCCTGCTGCCGGGCCGGGCGAGCACCGAGTCGGGGCTGTTGTCCTGGTCGGTGGCGACTCGACACCTTCCCGCCCTCGAGGCGACGGCGGCGATGGTCGAGCACGTCCTGGCGCTTCCTGAGGCCGGGGATGCATGGGTGATGCCCGGGTTGCAGTCCGGATCGCAGGCCGGGGCGCTGACCGGTGGTGGCTGGACCCGGCTGGCCACGGCGGTGGAACGGTGCGCGTCTGCGCTGGGCCGCGACGTCGTGCTCGACACGGGACGGTTGGGGGAGAGCACCTGTTGGCCGGTGATCGCAGTCTGTGATGTGGTGCTGCTGGTGGTCCGCCCGACGGCCCGCTCGGCGCAGGCCGCGCGCGCGGCGGCGGAGACGTTACGGACCCGGCTCGGGGACCTGGACTCGGTGTGGCTGGCCGTCAACGGCACCGGCCCGTACACGCCGGCGCAGACCGCGGCCGCGGTCGGGATCGGACACCTGCACAGCACGCCGGTCGACGTTCGGGCCGCCGCGGCGCTGGTCGACGGGTCGGTGGTCACCATACGGGGTCTGACCCGGACCAGGCTGGTCCGCGCGGCCGGTCAGGTGGCGCAGCGGATCACCGAAACCACCACCCGGTCGAGCGTGGGAGTGTCATGAGCGAGCGAGTGGACTCCCACGCTCGCAGCGACCTGCCCGCAACCATCGCGCCGTCGTGGGGAACGGCCAGCCCAACAACCCTGCCGCCCGCGCCCTCCCCGACGGCGTCGTTCGGCGCCGACGCCGGTTTCGGTGAGGCGGTCACCGAGCTGCAGGGGCGGGTCGCGACCAGGTTGTCCGCCGACGGGACCCGGTATGCCGGCCTGGACGGGGTCGGGAAGCGGCTGCGCACCCAGGCGCTGGTCAACGAAGAGCTGGAGTCCTGGGTCACCCACCGGGCGCAGGTGGGTCTGAGCGTGCTCAGCGCCGAGGAGGAGGATGAGCTGGTCGCGGCGGTGCAGGCCGCCCTCGGTGGCCTGGGCCCGCTGGAGCCGCTGCTGGCCCGCACCGACATCGAGGACATTTACTTCTCCGGGTCGGCGCCGACCATGCTGCGGCTGGCGGACGGCAGCAAGGTGCCCGGGCCGCGGTTGGGGACCTCGGACGAAAAGGTGCGCCAGCTGATCCAGTCGCTGGCCGCGTCGCCGCTGGATGACAGCGCCGGCCGGGAGTTCTCGGTGTCCCGCCCGTTGCTGCAGCTGCGGATGAGGTCGGTCGGGCTGCTCGGCGCCCGCCTGTCCGCGGCGACGGACGTCACCCCGCATCCGTCGGGGACGGTCCGGGTGCACCGGCACATGGAGACATCCCTGGAGCAGCTGCTGGACCTGGCGATGATCGACGAGGCGCTGCTGGCGTTCCTGACGGCGGTCGTGCTGGGCGGCGGCAAGATCATGGTCTCCGGCGCGACCGGGGTCGGCAAGACGGTGCTGTTGCGGGCGTTGTGCCGGTCCATCCCGCTGGATCAGATGGTTGTGACCGTAGAGGACGACCGGGAGCTGGGCCTGCACGTGGTGCCCGAGCGAGGCCGCGACGG
>JAYTHM010000215.1:0-1665 GCA_043732645.1 Frankiales bacterium | reverse complement strand
CGCAGTCGGGCCGCGGAGCTGCTCGACCTGGTCCACCTGGGAGACCTCGACGACCGACCTGCGCGCGTTCTCTGCCGCGGACAGAAGCAGCGCCTGGGCCTGGCGGGGGCATTGGTCCACCGCCCCACCATCCTGCTGTTGGACGAACCCGCATCCGGCCTTGACCCACGCAGCCGGATCGAGCTGCGCGACATCCTGCGCGGGCTGGCGGCGTCCGCTGCAACCCTGCTTGTCTCCAGCCACATCCTCACCGAGCTTCAGGAGATCGCCGACCGCGCCGTCATCGTGGCCCGCGGTTGCAGCGTCGCGATGCAGGACCTCGGCTGCGGCCCAGGCTGCGACCCCGGATCGGGTCACCGGGTGTCGAAGTGGCCTGTTCATCGGAGCCGGGTCGATATGGCTGGCCGTGCGCCGGTTGCGGACCCCGATCCGCAGACTCCCGCGCGGCACCAGGATCGCCTGCACTCTCGCCACCACCCGACCACCCCACCTCAGCCTCCTCACCGGACACCGCTTGGGCACCGTTTTGGTCCGCACGAGACCACAAAACGGTGCCGGCGCGGTGTTCGGTTGAGCTAGGTGGGCGGTCAGTGGTGCAAGGCGTCGAACTCCGCCTCGGAGACGGCGTCCTCGTCAGCGTCGAGGCGAACGTGCCCGAGCACGTTCTGCAGGACCTGAAGAGCCCGCGCGGCACTGTCGCCCCAGGACGACAGGTAGCTGAACTGCCACCACCACAGCGCCTCGCTGACCCGGCCGCTCCGGTAGTGCTGCAATCCGTGGGCCAAGGCAGCAGCCACCTCGGCGAGATCGTTCGACAACGAGCCCTTGGCCACTGCGACGCTTACGAGCGGGTCGACGACATGGACGTAGTCGTCCAAACCCTCGAACAGGTTGACCAGCCCCTGACGCACGGGGTCAACATCAGCGTCGGGACCGGGGTCGGCCTCGAACCGCTCATCGGGCACCACGTCGACGATGGCTCCGAGGCGGGCACCAGCCACCAGAACCTGCGAAACCGCAAGCAGCAGAAGGGGTATCGCCGTGTCGGGCGCCACGCCCGAGGCCACCTCGGTCACCGTGGCCAGGTAGGCGCGAGCATCGCGGGCGGACTCCTCGCCAAGCATCGTCAGGTCATCAGACATCGATCAGTCTCCTCCCCTCGAAGGCCCGACCGAGGGTCACCTCGTCGGCATACTCCAAGTCTCCCCCGACCGGCAGCCCTGACGCCAGGCGCGTGACCGTCAGCCCGATCGGGCGCAGCAGCCGGGCCAGATAGGTAGCGGTCGCCTCACCCTCGAGGTTGGGGTCGGTCGCTATGATGACCTCGTTCACGCCGCCATCGGCAAGGCGGGTCAACAGCTCCTTGATCCGCAGGTCGTCCGGCCCGACCCCCTCGATCGGGCTGATCGCCCCGCCGAGAATGTGATAGCGCCCACGGAACTCGCGGGTCCGCTCGACGGCCACGACGTCCTTGGGTTCCTCGACGACGCAGATGCAGGTCAGGTCACGACGAGGGTCCAGGCAGATGCGGCATTGCTCGGCTTCAGCCACGTTGCCGCAGATGCTGCAGAAGCGGATCTTGTCCTTGACCTCGATCAGCGCACTGACCAGTCGCTTCACGTCGACGGCATCAGCCTGCAGCAGATGGAACGCGATGCGTTGCGC
>JAYTHM010000214.1:0-1667 GCA_043732645.1 Frankiales bacterium | reverse complement strand
TGCAGCCAGCTCGCCAGCTCAGGCGGCGGGGAAACTCGACGCTCGATGGACAGGTCGAGCAGCACGCCCAGGATGTCTGACAGTCCGCGACGGTCGTGGGCGACCGGACAGTCCGATCGTGCAGCCACGCCTGCGCTCACCGCGCCCAGGAAACTGCCTCCGACTGCAGATCGGTGGCGTGAGCCCAGGACCAGCAAGGATCCCCGGTCCAACTCCTCGGCGAGCACGGTCACGGGGTGCCCGGACGATTGCCTCACCCTGAACCTTCACGCTCCGATCACGCTCTGCCGCTTATGCGGCCGCCTTCGCGACCGCGATCTCCGCAACCTTGCGGGAGTCGTCGAACTCAGGCTCGGGCAGCCCAGACCGCATCACCATGGCGTCGCAATCCGCGGTCTTCCGGTAGGCACACACCACCGGACCTGCGCTCGAGAGGTCACGGCATCGGCGAGCGCCTCTTCGAGCGCGGCGTCTGCACCAGCGGACGCGTCGATCCCCACAACGATCAGTCGTTCGGCCGTCATGGACAGGCCCTCCTCGGGAGCCGGATGTGGACGTCACACGTTCCTCGGCCTGGCAGTCCCATCGTGACCGTTCCTCGAAGGGGAACACCGACACGTCCGGGCTCTGCGCCGGTCACCGCGAGCGTTCTGCCTGTTCTTCTGGGGCCACGATCCGAACGCCGTCCGTGGCCCCATCAAGGTCCAACGTCGTGAAGTGCGGAGGTTGCCAGGCATCCGCCAGACCGGTCCCCGTCGAGCGCGACAGCGCGATCTCCATCTCTGCAAGGTTGATCCGCCGACGGCCGTATCCTCGCCAGGCGCTCATCGGTCGGACAGAACGGTGAGGTGGTTGTTCACGTGGGTCACGCCGGGAGCTGCCCAGGCCGCAAGACCCGCCTGCCCGAACTCCGACCATGATCTGACCGTTCCAGTGAGTTCGATCACCGTGCCCTGGGACAACACGGTGATGCGGTCTGCGTCGAGTTGCGCGTGCCGTTGCAGCGCGGCCTCGATGGCCAGCTTGGCGTCACTGGAGGAGAACGTGAGCGTCGGGGCAATCGCGATCCGGTTGTGGACCGCACGAACGCCCGCGAGGTTCGAGACCAGACTCTGGGCGGCCTCGCGCTGGTGGTTCCACCCAACGGTGCCAGTCAGGTCCACCTGGTGGTCGTGAACGGTCGCCTTCACCGAGCCCTCGTCGAGTACGACCGAGGCGTTTAGTGCAGCGCCGGCTTCTCTGGCGAGATCCTCATCGAGCGGGATCGTCCAGGCGCTCTTGACCTCGATCTCGTCAGCGAGCGCGGTGACCCCATGCACCCGGAGGGCTGCTTTCACGGCGGCAGTCTTATCGGGGTAGCTGTTCACCTCGCCAGACAGCGTGACGGCACCGTCGTTCACAGCGACGCCGATCCTGTCGGCGACGATGTTGGGAGCCCACTCGAACTCATCAACGATCGCCGTCTTCAACTCGCGATCTGTCTGCTGCACGGTCCGTGTCATGCACTCAGTCTCACGCCATCCCAACGGGGGTGACAGAGTCGTTGGTCCCCTTCGTAAGAACAGAGCCCTGGCACAGGCCCGCCAGCACGGGTCCTTCAACCCTGTTCGTCCACGCACAGATGCACGAGGCTGGGCAGAACACAAGCTCGCCGTCATCTATCGCGG
>JAYTHM010000213.1:0-5820 GCA_043732645.1 Frankiales bacterium | reverse complement strand
GCCCTCATCCGGTCGCAGGCACAGCTGGCTCGGGCCAAATCAGAGCTGTCCGAGGCGCGCTCATGGGGATTCGGCCCGGACACACTGGATCTGCTCGCTGGACCTGAGACCAACGCCCGGCTGAGGGCCACCCGGGTGCTGGGAGCGGTCACGACCGAGCACTGCGCGGCCCTGCACCCGGCGAAGCTGGTCCGCGGGCTGGTGGCGGCCGTCGTCGAGATCGGCGGCGTTCTGCACGAGCACACAGCGGCATTGGGCATCGACCAGGGGCGCGTCGTCACCGAGCACGGCACTGTCACTGCCGACGTGGTGCTGCTCGCGGTCGAGGGCTACACCGCGCAGCTGCCAGGTCACCGGCGCGACCTGGCACCGGTCTACTCCCTGATGCTCGCGACCGAGCCGCTCTCGGCCGCCATCTGGGAGCAAATCGGGCTGGACGACCGGGCTACCTTCACCGACGAGCGGCACCTCACGATCTACGGCCAGCGCACGGCGGACGGCCGCCTGGCGTTCGGGGGCCGCGGTGCGCCGTATCACTTCGGGTCCCGCGTCGACCCGTCCTATGAGAATGTGCCCAAGGTGCACGAGGCGCTGCAGCAGACCCTCGTGGACCTGTTCCCGGTGCTGCGCGGGACGCAGATCACGCACCGCTGGGGGGGCAACCTGGGGGTGCCTCGCGATTGGTACCCCAGCGTCGGCTTCGACCGGGCGACGGGCATGGCCTGGGCGGGCGGCTACATAGGTGACGGGGTCGCGACGGCCAATCTCGCCGGACGCACCGTGGCCGACCTGGTGCTAGGCCAGGACACCCCGATCACCCACCTGCCGTGGGTGCGACGCCGGACGAAGCGATGGGAGCCCGAGCCGCTGCGCTGGCTGGGCGTCAACGCGGTGACGCAACTGATGAGCCGCGCCGACCGGACCGAGACGGCAACGGGAGGTCCGTCGCGGTCGGCGGCGCTGTTCTGGAAGGCGCTGGGGCACTAGCCGCTTTCGGCAACCGCACGCCACAAGCTCAACCGGGAAGCTCAGCCAGAGCGACGGTCAGCTGGAGGACAACCTCCGGGTCGGACAGCTGCTCGCCGTACAGATCGCGGAGCTGGGTCATGCGGTACCGGACGGTCTGGGCGTGCACATGGAGGTCGGCCGCGACGTCCTCACGACGGCCCTGGTGCAGCAGCCAGGACCGGAGGGTCTCGGCGAGCCGGGCAGCCGTCGCGGGACGCAGCCCGTCAAGGGGGGACAAGACCTGGGCCCGCAGGTCGGCCAGCGCCTCCGCGTCGGCCGTCAGCACGAGGGTCGCGAGGTGCTCCTCGGTGTCGAGGGGTTCACTGCCGGTGGCAAGCGCGAGAGCTCGCACGGCCCTCCGGAACGAGACAGCCGCGAGGGCCCAGGGCCGACGGGGACCAACGACCGCCCCACGGCCGCGCAGCGCCCGGAGCAGAGTGCGCCGGGCATCGGGGGTCAGCAGCACGTCGGTGTCCTCAAGGCCGACGAGGTCGCCCGGTACGCGCAGCGTGCGGGCATCTAGCAGCGGGGTCGTGTCGCGGGTCCGTGCCGACGGCAGCAGGACCACGGTCAGGGCCTCCGGCGGGGACCAGTCCGCGCGCTGCGCCCTCGTGAGCAGCAGCTCCAGGGGCGCGTCGGTCAGCAGCGCCTCCCCCAGCCGCTCGCGATACTGCTCGCGCACCCGACCGGAGGTCGCCAGTTCGTCGGTGTGGCCGGCGACGCTCGCTGCTGACAGCTCGTCGATGTAGGCAAAGACCAGCTCCGCGAACTGCGCCACTGAGCCCGCCTCGAGCCCGGACGTCACGGCGGTCGCGGACAGCTCCCGCCAGGCGACGCGCGCCCCCACCCGGTAGGCCGCAAGCAGCGCGTCCATCGTCCGCCCGCTGCGGGCCTCACCCCGTCCCAGCGCGTAGGCGCCGTCCCGTGCGGGACGGATCGGCGAGCGATCGCCCGACTGCGAAGCCAGCCGTAGGAAACCGGCCAGCGCCATCTGCACGGCGCCCTCGATCGTGGCCCCCATCTCGCCACCGAACGCATCGGCGTACTCCGGCACCTCAGCAGTCAGCGCGGCCACCGTGCGCTCAGCCACCGTCGGCAGCTGGGCACGCAGGACCTCCATCACGTCCGGCGTCAGCGCCAGACCGCTCATCTTGTCCTCTTCGAACAATTTACGGACGTGATCTCACTCCCCATGGTGGAGACTCTAGCCCCGGAGGCGGGAACAGTGGTCACATGACCACAGCAGCCCCTGTACGTCGGCTCCGGGATCGGGTCGCCCGGCTCGCCGAACTGGTCGCCACGCCGCTGGTCCCCGCCGACTTCATCGACCTGCTCGACCCGCTACGCAACAGCGCCGACCTGCGGGCCCGGATCGTGGCGATCATCCCCGAGACCGCCGACGCCGCAACGATCGAGCTCAAGCCTGGTCGCGGCTGGCAGGGTCACACCCCTGGCCAGTACGTCCGGATCGGCGTCGATATCGACGGTGTCCGGCAGTGGCGGGCCTACTCCATCACGTCACACACCGCCGGCAGCCTCACCATCACGGTCAAGGCGATCCCGGACGGCATCGTGAGCAACCACCTGGTGCACCGGGCGAAGCCAGGTACGGTCGTGCAGCTCGACCAGGCAGCCGGCGAGTTCGTGCTCCCTTCGACACAGCCCATGAAGGCGCTGTTCGTCACCGCCGGCAGCGGCATCACCCCCGTGATGGGGATGCTCCGCAGCACCGTGCTCCAAGACGTCGTGTGGGTACACTCCGCCCCCACGTCGGCTGACGTCATCTTTGCCGCCGAGCTGCGCGCCTGGGCCGCCAAGGGCCGGGTCCGCCTGGTCGAAAAGCACACCGACTCCGACGGCATGCTGTCGACCGACGAGCTGCTGGCGCTGGTGCCCGACCTTGCCGAGCGCGAGGCGTGGGCCTGCGGCCCCACCGGCATGCTCGACGCCCTCGAGGGTTGGTGGCCCGCTACGAGCACCCTGCACACCGAGCGGTTCCGCCCCTCGGTGCAGGTCACCGGTGAAGGTGGCACGGTCAGCTTCGCCCGTACCGGCACGGTCATCGAAGCCAACGGCGTGACGCCCCTGCTCGACGCCGGCGAGGCCGCCGGTGTGCTCATGCCGTCCGGCTGCCGGATGGGCATCTGCTTCGGCTGCGTCCTGCCGCTGCGCGAGGGCGCCGTACGCGACCTGCGCACCGGTGATGTCACCACCGCCGCGGTGGGTGACGGCGTCCTGATCCAGACCTGCATCTCGGCCGCCGCCGGCCCGTGTGACCTCGACATCTGACCCGCCCTAGATAACCCCTACCCAGACGACAACGACGTCCAGGAGACCCCGCATGACTGCGATCCAAAACAAGCCCGACAACGCCATTGCCCACCTGAGCGCCACCGACATCGAGGACCTCGGCCACTCGCTCGACGCGATCCGCGAGCAGGTCATCGGCTCGCGCGGCGCCGACGACGCGGCGTACATCCGAAAGGTCATCGACGTGCAGCGCAGCCTCGAGCTTGGCAGCCGCGCGCTCCTGCTGTTCTCGCTGTTCCC
The DNA here is from genome assembly GCA_043732645.1 of Frankiales bacterium. Taxonomy (GTDB): domain Bacteria; phylum Actinomycetota; class Actinomycetes; order Mycobacteriales; family SCTD01; genus RYN-111. The sequence goes on along the minus strand of JAYTHM010000213.1, from coordinate 2,262 downwards.
GCCGGCGTGGCTCGCCGGCACCGCTGGCCTCTCGGTCGCCAAGATCCTTGAAAACATGGAGATCGGGCACAACGTGATGCACGGCCAGTGGGACTGGATGCGTGACCCGAAGATCCACTCGACGACCTGGGAGTGGGACAACGCCACCCCATCGGACATGTGGAAGCACTCCCACAACGAGCTGCACCACGCCTACACCAACGTGCTTGGCAAGGACAACGACCTCGGCTACGGCATTATGCGCGTCGACGAGGACCAGAAGTGGTCGAAGTTCTACCTGGGGCAGCCGGTCTACAACTTCCTCAACGCCTGTTTCTTCCAGTACGGCATCGCGGCCTACGACCTCGAGATCGGCCGGGTCGTCAAGGGCCGCAAGGACATGGACCTGTTCAAGCGCCAGTTGAAGGGCGTCTTTGGCAAGATCCGCAAGCAGGTCACCCGTGACTACCTCGTGCACCCCCTGCTGTCCGGCCCGTCGGCGCTGGCGACGATCGGTGCCAACGCCACGGCCAACCTGGTCCGCAACCTCTGGACCCACTCGGTCATCATGTGCGGCCACTTCCCCGAGGGCGTCGAGACGTTCGAGAAGGCGAGCATCGAGGGTGAGACCCGTAGCGAGTGGTACCTGCGCCAGATGCTGGGTGCCGCCAACATCAGCGGTAGCCCGGCGATGCACCTGATGACTGGCAACCTGAGCTTCCAGATCGAGCATCACCTGTTCCCCGACCTGCCCAGCAACCGCTACGCCGAGATCGCGCCGCAGGTGCAAGCGCTGTTTGACAAGTACGACCTGGCCTACGTCAGCGGCTCGTTCCCCAAGCAGCTCGCATCCGCGTGGCACAAGGTGTTCCGGCTCGCCCTGCCCAACGACTTCCTGAACAAGACGACAGCCACCGTGGTGGACCTGCCGACCGCTCTAGTCCGCAAGGCAGCCTGAGCGGGCTGCGATGTCGCTGACCCAGCCACCGCCCCTCGAAACGCCGCCCCTCGACGCGCCATCCCCGGTCGAAGCCGCGCTCAAGCCGCACCTGCGCGGCTGGCTCCACGCCGGAGCCAGCCCGCTGGTGCTGGCCGCCGGCATCGTCTTGATCTGCCTCGCACCAGCGGGTTACGCCCGTTGGTCAGCGGTCGCCTACACCGCGACGGCACTGCTGCTGTTCGCGACCAGCGCGATCTACCACCGGGGCACGTGGTCGCCGCGCACGACCACGCTGCTCAAGCGCTTCGACCACTCCAACGTCTACCTGCTGATCGCCGGCAGCTACACGCCGGTCGTTGTCGTCGGCCTCCCCGACCCGAAGAGCACCTTCCTGCTGTGGCTGATCTGGTCCGGCGCGGCCCTTGGCGTGTTCTTCCGCTGCGTCTGGACGTCAGCCCCGCGGGCGCTCTACACGGCGCTCTACATCGTTCTCGGCTGGTGCCTGGCTCCCGTCCTCGGCACCCTCGGACACCAGGCCGGCGCAGCCGTGGTCGCCTTGGTCGTGACCGGCGGTGGCCTTTACACCCTCGGCGCGATCGTCTACGCCACGAAGCGCCCCAATCCATCGCCGAGCTGGTTCGGCTTCCACGAGGTCTTCCACGCCCTTACCCTCGCCGCCTGGACCGTGCAGTACGTCGCGATCGCCCTGCTCCTGCTGCGCCTGCGCTGACTCAGGCCGGGCGGAGCTCCAGAAGCAACGCCTGCTCGGGCTGCTACACCGGCAGCGCCAGCCCCACCGTCCGCAGCACCTGTCCAGACAGCTGGAGTGACCCGTTGGTCAGCCAGGGCGATGCGGTCCGCTGAAGCACCCGAGGACCACCAGCGACATCCAGGACGCGCACGTCGTACCGGCGCTCGGGGTCGAGCCCGGGCAAGGCCACCGGGGAAGAACGTTCGAGCGGGGACCAAGTCAGCTGCACGTAGGCAAACACCGCCGCGGTGCCGTTATGCGCCGCCACGCCGTGCAGCCGCGCCGACGGGTCGGGCACGTCACCGTGCACGATGTCACCGGCGTGCAGCAGACCCCGCAACCGCTTGTACGTCGACACCGCCTCCGCGAGCTGGCGTCGCTCGTCCGGGGCGGTCTGCGTGAGGTCCCACTCGAAGCCGAATGACTCGAACAACGCTGTCGCCACCCGAGAGGACAAGTCGTGCACCCGACCGGTCGTGTGCGACCTCGGCGGTCCGACATGCGCCCCGATCAGCTCCGGAGGTAGCAGCAGCCCGGTCCATCGCTGGATCGTCTGCCGCTTGAGGGCGTCGTTGGTGTCGCTGGCCCAGAC
>JAYTHM010000212.1:0-1670 GCA_043732645.1 Frankiales bacterium | reverse complement strand
GCTCGGCATGGTGATTGACACCGACACCATGCGGCCGGCCCTCGGTGGCGTTACCGGAGGACTGTCCGGCCCCGCGATCCGGCCCGTCGCGGTGCGCTGTGTGTGGCAGATCCGGCAGGCCCTGCCCGACATTCCGATCCTGGGGATGGGGGGGATCCGGACCGGTCTCGACGCACTCGAGTTCGTCCTCGCCGGGGCCAACGCGGTCAGCGTCGGCACCACCGTCTTCGGCGACCCGACGGCTCCCATCCGGGTGCTCGACGAGCTCTCTCGGGCTCTGGCCGACCGCGGCTTCGAGCGTTTCGAGGACGCCATCGGGCTGGCGCACAAGCCCCCGGTGCTCTACGTCCCGGAGGACGCCGACCCAGTTGGGGACGGGCCAGAGCTCGTCGTCTCCCACCCGCCCATCGCCTTCGAACAAGACTGATGTCCTCACTGTTGCGGGCCCCCATTGCGGTGGCGCTCGACGCCCCTGACGTCGAGACCGCCGCGCGGTGGGCACAAGCCGTCACGCCGCACGTCGCGGTGGTCAAGGTCGGGCTTGAGCTGTTCTGCCGCTGCGGTCCGTCCGTCGTCGACACGGTGCGGGGCGGGAGCGGGGTAGACCTGTTCCTGGACCTGAAGCTGCACGACATCCCCAACACGGTCGCGGGGGCCGCGCGCAGTGTCGCGCGCCTGAAGCCCCGGTATCTCACCGTGCACGCCAGCGGTGGGGCGGACATGGTCAGAGCCGCCGTCGAGGCCGCTCCGAACGTCACGATCGCGGCGGTGACGGTCCTGACGAGCATCTCGGCGGACGTGCTGACCTCGGTCGGCCTGTCCGGTCCGCCCCTGGACGCCGTACGCCGCCTAGCTGCCCTTGCCGTCGGTGCCGGCGCCGGCGCCCTCGTGTGCAGCCCGATGGAGGTCGCCGCTGTCCGCGCCGAGGTCGGCCCAGGCGTCGTCCTCATCACGCCCGGGGTGCGTCCGGTGGGTGGCGACGCGCAGGACCAGGCACGCGTCGCCACCCCTGCCCAGGCCCTTGCTGACGGAGCCGACCTGCTCGTGATCGGTCGCCCCATCACCGGTGCCGCCGACCCGGGCGCCGCTGCCGCCGAGATCGCCGCCTCCTTGCGCTGACGCCCGGCGGGCGGGCCCGCATTGCCCCGGGGCACGTCGAGTCGCTACGGTCGCGCGTCCTCCCGCTCCGTGCCCGTCCCTCCCGAGATGCCCAAGAGGTGAGAACCGCGTGGTCCTGCCAGTCCTGACCCCCGAGCAGCGCGCCGCTGCCCTCGAGAAGGCGGCTGCGGCGCGCAAGGCCCGGGCGGAGCTCAAGGTCAGCCTCAAGTCCAGCGGGACCAGCCTGGCTGAGGTCCTCGACAGCGGTGACATGGACGAGGCCGTGGGCAAGATGAAGGTCGTCGCGGTGCTTGAGGCCATGCCGGGGGTGGGAAAGGTGCGCGCGCAAAAGCTCATGGAGACCCTTGAGATCTCCCCAGCCCGGCGGGTCCGTGGCCTCGGGGCCAAGCAGCGAGAGGCGCTGCTCAAGGCCTTCGCGTCCGGGTGAGCGGCCGGCTGACCGTCCTGAGCGGTCCGTCCGGGGTCGGCAAGGGCAGCGTGATTGCCGCTGTCCGGCGCCGTTACCCACAGGTCTGGCTGTCGGTCAGCGTCACGACCCGCGCCGCGCGCCC
>JAYTHM010000211.1:0-1671 GCA_043732645.1 Frankiales bacterium | reverse complement strand
CGTATAAAGTGGTGCGCTGGCGGGGCGCCCGGCCGGCGTCGCGAACCATCGCCTCGAGCTCCAGCACCGACTTGCGGCTGCCGTGCGCGGACCCGGCCATCCGGCTGATGGTCTCCTCCATGAGCGTGCCACCGAGGTCGTCGACGCCACCGGCGAGGACCCGACCGCACTGCTCGACGCCGAGCTTCACCCAGGACGCCTGGACATGCTTGATCGCGCCGTGCAGGACGAGGCGCGCGACGGCATGCACCGCCCGGTTATCCCGGACAGTCGGGCCCGGCCGGGCAAGGCCGGCGAGGTAGAGCGGCGCGTTGGTGTGCACGAACGGAAGCGGCACGAACTCGGTGAACCCGCCGGACTCGCGCTGCAGCTGCTTGAGCAGCAGCAGGTGCGCGGCCCAGTGGCGGGGCTCATCGACGTGGCCGTACATCATGGTCGAGGTCGTCGGCAGGCCCACGCCGTGGGCCGTCTGCACGACCTCGATCCACTGCTGCGTCGGGAGCTTGCCCTTCGTCAGCACCCATCGGACGTCATCGTCGAGGATCTCCGCAGCCGTGCCGGGCAGGCTGTCGACCCCCGCCTCCTTCACAGCGAGCAGGAACTCGCGGATGCTGACCTGCATCCGGGCTGCCCCGTTGACGACCTCCATCGGCGAGTAGGCATGCAGGTGGATCCCGGGGGCGCCGCGCTTGATAGCCCGGGCCAGCTCGAGGTAGGCCGTGCCAGGCAGCTGCGGGTCGATCCCGCCCTGCATGCAGACCTCGGTCGCCCCCACCGCCCACGCCTCTGCGGCCCGCTGCTCGACCTCCTCCAGCGACAGCGAGTAGGCGTCGGCGTCGGTTCGGCGCTGCGCAAACGCGCAGAAGCGGCAGCCGGTGTAGCAGACGTTGGTGAAGTTGACGTTCCGGTTGATCACGTAGGTGACGTCGTCGCCGACGGTGGACCGGCGGACATCGTCGGCCCATCGCACAACGGCCTCGAGGTCGTCCCCCTCGGCCACCAGCAAGGACAGGACATCGTTGTGCCCCAGGCGGTCCGGTTCTTTGCGCAGCGCCGCCGCGACGTCGGTGTCCAGCCGCTGCGGCGCCGCGATCGTGGCCTTGACCGCGTCCCAGTCGCCGTAGACGTCGTCGAAGTCGCTGCGCCGGTCCTCGGTACGACCGGTCGTGTCGACGGTGGTGTGCAGGTCCGTACGACCGGTCGAGACGAGCCCACCATCCGGCTCCTGCCACGGCAGTCCCTTCGGCAGCACGTCCCCGGCCAGCCCGCTGGGCAGCCGGAGGGCCTCTACGTGCGCGTGCAGCCTCGGGTCGAGCCACGGCTCCCCCAGGTACGGCGGGTGCGCCGTCAGCCTCTCCGTCAGGACGAAGCCACTGTCGGCCGACACCCGGGCCAGGTCCGCCAGGTGCGGCCAGGGACGCTCGGGGTTGACGTGGTCGGGGGTGAGCGGCGAGACCCCACCCCAGTCGTCGACACCGGCGGCGAGCAGGGCGGCCGTCTCGTCGAGGTCGACGAGGTTGGGCGGGGCCTGCACCCGCATCCGCGGGCCCATCACCAGCCGGGTGACGGCGATGGCGGCGAGGAACTCCTGCAGGTCTGTGTCGTCGACGTGCCGCATCGCGGTGTCGGGCTTTGCCCGGAAGTTCTGGACGATCACCTCCTGCACGTGCC
>JAYTHM010000210.1:0-5831 GCA_043732645.1 Frankiales bacterium | reverse complement strand
ACGCGGGCCCTGAGCGAGGCCTCGAAATCGAGCTCCCCGGCCATCGCCGCCCGGGTGACCCGGGCGACCTCCTCGAGGCAGCCAGCTTCTGCAGCCAGCATCTCGATCACCTCACCCTGGACGAGGGTGGAGTCGACGTCCATGACGACCAACCGCTTGGCCCACCGGTAGATCGAGGCCCGCTCCACGGCCACGTCGACGTGCTGCAGGACCGCCTCGGCGGCCAGCTCCTGCCGTAGCCGTGCGGTGTCGCCGCCGGAGTCGACCAGTTCGAAGGCCTGGGTTGGCCAGGACGACAGCTGCGTCACACGCCGGATATTGGCCCCACACACGGCCAACCGTCAGGTGACGCCGCGGCTGGGGGCAGCGGGGCGCCGAGGACGACGACGTGATGCCGCACGGCGACGACGTCCACGTCCTCCTCGAGCGGCTCGAAGGCCAGGTCCACCCCGAGCGTCGAAGCGGCCGTCAGCAGCGCGCACCTGACCGCTGAACCGTCACCGCTGCCGGCGATCACGACCCCGAGCAACAGCCGGCCGTGGACCACGACCTGCTCGACGTCCTGCACGACGGCGTCGTAGGTGGTGAGCACGTGCATGAAAGCGGTCATCACCCCCGGGTGGTCCCGCCCGGTCACGGTGACGAGCAGGCTCACGAGGCGAGTCCGTAGGCGTTGTAGGCGGCGACCCGCGCGCGGCGAACGACACGGGCCAGGTCGCGAAGGACGCGATCGCGCGCCTCGGCCTCCCGGCTGTCAACGGCCCCCCCGGTGTCGCGGGAAGCGAGCGCCACGACCGCAGACAGCTGCCGGGTCTGGACCAGCACCTGCCGGGCACGGGTCGGCCAGGAGCCAGGGAGCTCGTCGTCGTCGAGCCCGCGCCGCGCATCCTTGCGCAGGTCGCGCAGCGCATCGGCGACGTCGGGGCTCCAACGGGCGACGTCGAGGTCCACCAGCGCCCGGGCCGCCTCGACGACGCCGAGCCGCAGGTCGTGCTCGGCCTCGTGCAGGTAGGGCCCGGGCTCCGGACCGGATACCTCCACCGGGTAGGACGACCACAAGACCGTCGTGACGGTGCCGTCGAGCTCGGAGCCGTGCGAGGTGAGGACGGGCACCAGCCCGGTTCCGCCGCCGTCCGCCCGGACGGCCAGGACTCCCTCACCGGCGAGCAGCGCCGCCTGGGTGAAGGGCCCCGGCCCCGGCAGGCCCAAGGGGTCACCGGGAGCGGGAAGGACCACCCGCAGGCGGCGGACCCCGTCCGCGCGCAACCGTCCGGCTGCCTGCTCCAGGTTGAGGTCGTCGATCCACAGCCCGCTCACCCGGTGGCCCTCGTCGTAGGTGGTCACGCGGGCCACGAGCTCGGGCAGCGAGGTCTCACCGGCCAGCCAGGCCGTGGCCCAGCAGGCAAGCAGCGCGCTGCGCGGAGGGGTGGATGACGACACGACCGCTGAGCCTACGAGGCTCCCGGGCGCGGCTGGCATAGCGTCGGGGCTGTGCGCTCCTACGACGGGATCGACCTGTCCCCTCCGAAGCGGCTGCCCCCTCCCGAGGTTGCCGCCGCCTGTGGCCTCGTGCTCGAGGAGGTCCTGACCGGCTGGGTTGGGGCGGTCGTCGACAGCGACAGGGAGCGGGTCAGCCTCGAGGACCGGCACGGCAAGGTCCGCGTCTTCCCGCTCGGCGTCTTCCTGCTCGAAGGCAAGCCCATCAACGTCGTGCGGACCCGGGGTCTGGCTCCGCAGGCAACCACCCGGACCGCCAGCGGCTCGGTCGCCGTTCCCAACCATCCGGCGAGGGTCGCACGGGCCAGTCGGATCTGGGTCGAGGGAAAGCATGACGCGGAGCTGGTCGAGCGGGTGTGGGGCCATGACCTGCGCGTGGAGGGGGTCGTGGTCGAGCCGCTCGACGGCATCGACGACCTGGCCGGGCTCGTGCGGACCTTCGGTCCGAGCCGCGAGCGGCGCGTGGGGGTGCTCGTGGACCATCTCATCGCGGGCAGCAAGGAGAGTCGCATCGTCGAGGGCGTGACGAGCCCGCACGTGCTGGTGACCGGCCACCCCTACGTCGATGTCTGGCAGGCGGTCAAGCCGGTGGCCGTGGGCATCGCAGCCTGGCCAGTGATCGCCCGCGGGAGCTCATGGAAACAGGGCGTCTGCGCCGCCCTCGGCTGGGGACAGCCGTGGGAGGGCTGGAGACGGGTGCTGGCGGCAGTCGACTCGTACGCCGACCTCGAGGTGCCGATGTTGCAGTCCGTCGAGAGACTTATCGACTTCGTGACCCAGACGTGAACAGCCCAAAGGCGGCCCTGGGAAGGGGCCGCCTTTGGTGTCGCGCTCACGTCATCGCAGGTGTGTCACCAGACTCGACGTCGGTTGCCACCCATCGGGACGAAGTTGAGGACGAGGCCCACGAGGGCCAGGATGAGGCCGATGGTGACGAGCACGGGGATGCTTGCCACAAGGCCGATGATCAGCAGGATCAGTCCGAGCGCGATCACGAGAATCTCCCTTGTTACCAGGTGCTGCACCGGTCTGGTGCCTACCTTCGGCCTGCCCTGCGACACAGGGGAACTAACCCTGCGACGGAGTGCATTTCCGGCCCTCGGGGGAGGTAGGTAGTGTCACAAACAACGTGAACCTAGACATAACACCTCAAAAAGTCAAGCAGCCGGCAGCTCGGTGAACGAGGGCGCGTCCGGGGATGTCCGGTGTGCCGAGAGCGCGCTGGCAACGCCCTCGCCTACTCTGCCCAGGCCGCCGACCGTGGGCGCGTTCGGGCCTGCACGCACGACGGAAGAGCATCGTTGACTGCCCCGCAAGATATCCCCGCCGCATCCGCGGTCGCCCCTCTCCGAGCCTGGCAGCGGGCCGCCCTGGTGAAGTACCTGCGGTCCAACCCCCGTGACTTCTTGGCCGTGGCGACCCCTGGCGCCGGCAAGACGACCTTTGCGCTGCGGATCGCCTCGGAGCTCCTGGCCAGCGGCGCGGTCCAGGGCGTCACGGTCGTCGCCCCCACCGAGCACCTGAAGACCCAATGGGCCCTGGCCGCGGCAAAGGTCGGGATCAGCCTGGACCCCGGCTTCAAGAACTCCATGGGCTCCGCGAGCCGGGACTTCCACGGCGTCGCGGTGACCTACGCAGGTGTCGCCGCCCACCCGCTGCTGCACCGGGCACGCACCGAGCGCCGCCGCACCCTGGTCATCCTCGACGAGGTCCACCACTCCGGCGACGCCCTGTCCTGGGGGGATGCGGTCAAGGAGGCCTTCGAGCCGGCGACCCGACGACTGGCGCTCACCGGCACGCCCTTCCGGTCCGACACCAACGCGATCCCGTTCGTCCGCTACGAGCGCGGCTCGGACGGCATCACCCGGTCGGCCTCCGACCACTCGTACGGGTACGCCGACGCACTCCGCGACGGGGTCGTGCGCCCGGTCCTTTTCCTGGCCTACTCCGGTACGGCGACCTGGCGCACCCGCGCGGGCGAGGAGATCAGTGCCACCCTCGGCGAGCCGCTCACGGTCGAGCAGACCGGCCACGCCTGGCGGACCGCCCTCGACCCGCACGGCGACTGGATGCCGGCCGTCCTTGCAGCCGCGGACCGCCGTCTTACCCAGGTCCGCCGGGGCATGCCCGACGCCGGCGGCATGGTCATCGCCAGCGACCACAAGAGCGCCAAGCTTTACGCCGAACTGCTCCAGGGAATCACCGGCCGACAGCCGGTCGTCGTGCTGTCCGACGACCCCGGTGCGTCGGCCAAGATCGGGGCGTTCGAGACCTCCGACGACCGATGGCTGGTCGCGGTCCGGATGGTGTCCGAAGGTGTCGACATCCCGCGACTGGCCGTTGGCGTCTACGGCACCAGCGTCCAGACCCCGTTGTTCTTCGCACAGGCCGTCGGACGGTTCGTCCGCAACCGCCGCCCCGGCGAGACTGCCAGTGTCTTCGTGCCGTCCGTTCCGGTGCTGCTCGCGCTGGCCGCCGAGCTGGAGGTCGAGCGCGACCATGCTCTTGACGGTCCGGCGAAGGAGGCGTTCCTCGCCGACGAGCTGATGGCCGCCGCAGGGCGCACCGACGAAGACGGCGAGGAAGAGGCCGGCTTCGTCGCGCTGCAGGCCTCCGCGCAGCTCGACCGCGTCATCTACGACGGCGGCGAGTACGGCACTGGGGCGGCCGTCGGCTCGGAGGACGAACAGGACTTCCTGGGCCTGCCTGGGCTGCTCGCCCCCGAGCAGGTCGCCGTGCTTCTCCAGCAGCACCAGGCGAGGCAGCTGGGGCGGGTCCCGGTCGTCGTTGCGCCGGCGGCGGAGCGCGCGGCGACGGCTTTCGAGGTGCTGTCCAAACTCCGCAAGGAACTCAACGGCCTGGTCGGCGCGTGGCACCACCGCACCAGCAAGCCGCACGGGGCCGTGCACGCGGAGCTGCGGGCGGCCTGCGGCGGGCCGCCCTCTGCCCAGGCGACAGCCCAGCAGCTGCAGGAGCGGATCGAGACGATGCGGCGCTGGGCTCGCGAGCGCTAGCCCCGCTAGCGGGCGTGGCGCGGCTCGCCGGTGACCGTCTCGGCTATGGGCGGCCGGAGAGTGTTGATCGACCGCAGATAGCGCCTAGTACTTGGCTTAGTACGCGTCGTCCATGATGCGGTAGACCCCACCGACCACCAGGCCCACGAGCAGCACCACACCGCCGGTGATAGCGAGGGTGAGCGAGTGCATCGGGAGCGCGAAGCCGAGCAGCGTGAACGCGATGATGATCAGCGCGACGCTGACCCAGGAGGTCCTTCGGATGTTGTGGCCGCCGGCCATGGGGGTTCCTCCTCGTACGGGTCGTGCGTGACGGGTCGTGCGTGACAGGGCCAACTCTATCCAGCGGAACACCCAGCGGCCCCCGAGAGGTTGCCCTGAGGTGAGCAGACTCTTTTGCCCTCTGACCCTTCGTGGCACGACCTTTCGCAACCGCGTGTTCGTGAGCCCCATGTGCCAGTACTCCAGCGTGGACGGAATGCCCGGGGACTGGCACCTCGTCCACCTGGGCGCGCGCGCCGTAGGTGGCGCAGGCCTGGTCCTGACCGAGGCGGCTGCGGTCAGTCCGGAGGGACGAATCAGCCCTGAGGACGCCGGCATCTGGAACGACGAGCAGGCAGCCGGCTGGTCCCGGGTGACCGCCTTCGTCAAGGCCCAGGGCGCCGTACCGGGCATCCAGCTCGCCCACGCCGGACGCAAGGCCAGCACGTTCCGCCCCTGGGGCGGGCGCAGCGGCAGCATCCCCCTCGACGAAGGTGGCTGGACCGCGGTCGCCCCCAGTGCCATCGCCTTCGGGCGCTATGCCGAGCCGGTCGCGCTCGACGACGCAGGCATCGCCAAGGTCGTCGCCGACTTCGTCGCAGCCACCCACCGCGCCCAGGCCGCCGGCTTCGAGGTGGTCGAGCTGCACGCCGCCCACGGCTACCTCCTGCACGAGTTCCTCAGCCCCCTGTCCAACCAGCGCACAGACGGGTACGGCGGGTCCTTCACCGGCCGCACCCGCCTGCTGCTCGAGGTGGTGGAGCAGGTCCGGGCCAACTGGGAGGGACCGCTGCTCGTCCGCATCAGTGGCACCGACTGGACCGAAGGCGGCTGGGACGTCGAGGACTCCGTCATCTTGGGTCGCATGCTCGCCGAGCGGGGTGTCGACCTCGTCGACTGCTCCAGCGGTGGGCTGCACCACACCCAGCAGATCCCGGTCGGTCCGGGCTTCCAGGTGCCTTTGGCTGCCGCTGTCCGCAAGGCCGGGATCCCCACCGGCGCCGTCGGGCTGATCACGCAGGCCACGCAGGCCGAGGAAATCGTCGCGACCGAGCAGGC
>JAYTHM010000209.1:0-5837 GCA_043732645.1 Frankiales bacterium | reverse complement strand
CGACGACCCGGGTCACGATCGCCCCGACGGTCCGCCAGGCGATCCGCAGCAGCACCTCCAACGTCGACTTCGACGTCCGGGTCGCCATCCACGCAACGGTGTCCTCGAACACCTTCGTGTGCCGGGTGCCGTGCCGAGCCCACGGCACCGACGCAGCGACGGCTGGGTTCCGGGCTGGGCGTACGACGAGGCCGCACTCGACACGGGAGGCGGCCTGCGGCCGGCACTCACCGGCAGAGGACTCGGAAAACAAGCCATAGCGACAGGCCTCGCCTTTGGTCGGGCCCGATGGGCTCCCGCAGCCTTCCGGTTCACCGTGGCCGCCTTCAACGTCCGCGCTTTGCGCACCGCCTCGGCACTCGGCTTCAAGCCCCTCAGTTCCTTCAGCGCGGCCACAGATGGCAGGATATTCGACGTGCTTGTCCGTTCCGAAGGGTGACAGGGCGAGGTGGCCAGGTGCCGTTTACCCACTCGGGATATGCCGGTGATCGACCCGTCCACAGGTGCTGCTTCTTGTAGCCCCTCCGAGGTGAGCAACGACGATCTGACACGACATCGCTCAGCGAGACTCAGTGAGCCGGTTACACGTCGGGAACGAGGCCCTCGTGCACAGGTTCCCCCAGATGTCCGGTCACGCAGTCGGGGGATGTCCCGCGGAGTCGATCCCGAGACATCCCCTGACGGTCAGCGATGTCGCCGTATCGGTCACCGGGACAGGTGCTGGGCGGGCCTCGGGCTCTCATCCTGGAGTCGCCGCGATGGTCACAACTTTGGCCGCCGTGGGCTCGAGCAGGCCCGAACGGCGTTTCAACGAGCTTGGTCAGCACAGCCCCTACACCGACTCCTCATATGGGTCGCAGTCGCGCCTTGTGAGAAGTCGATGGGCAAAGGCCAGACTTGCGCTGCGGTAGGCAATCCGAAGTAACCAGAGATGCGCTGCCGGCGGTCGGGGCCAACGTCGATGGGTGCTTTGTCGCCCAGCGTGTCAGGGGGCAGCACGATGTCCAGTGGATGGGCCTCCCGAACGACAGCTGGCCTCTAGTCGCACCTGTGCCCTGTGGTGCACGACGCGGTCACGTGACGTTCAGTCACACGCAGGTCGCTGTCGTGCCCGAGCAGGGACCCTCCGCACATCTGCTCGACGTGAGGATCTCAGGGCGGCCAGGCACGATGGTCGTTCCGTCGGCTTCCACTGGTGCCTCCTTGTGCTCGTGGCTCGACTCCACTTGAAGGAGTCACGGGTTTCGAGTGCTCACCAGCACGTGGTTGCCATCGCGTCTAAGCAGGAAAGGGACTCTAGTGAACATGAACGCCACAGTGCCCGCAGCCACCGGCGTCACCGAGGATCGCCTCGCCGGCCTCCGCGCCTGGAACCTCGGCCTCGCGGGTTTGCACCTCGTCCAGGCGGTGGTAGTGGCCCTTCTCGCAGGCACCTTCTCCATCACGGTCACGTCGTCCATCCCCGAAGGTCCACCGGGAACAGCCGCCCCTGCCCCAAACTCCCTGTTCGCCGTGCCGATTGGAGGGGCGGTCGCCGTCTTCCTCGCTCTTGCCGCGCTCGACCACCTCGTGACGGCGACCGTTCTGCGCGGCACCTATGAGCGCGACCTGAGGCGGGGCATCAACCGATTCCGCTGGGTCGAGTACTCGGTGAGCGCCACGCTGATGATCATCCTCATCAGCTTTTACTCGGGGATCACCAGCATCAACACCATCATCGCCGTCGCCGGTGCAAACGTCGCGATGATCCTCTTCGGCTGGCTCCAGGAATTGATGAACCCACCAGGTCGTACGACGACCACCATGCTGCCATTCTGGTTCGGTTCGCTGGTCGGGGTCGCCCCGTGGATCTCGATCGCGTTCAACGTCATCGGATCCAAGACCGTCCCCGGATTCGTCTACGGGATCGTGCTCACTCAGGCCGTCCTGTTCTTCAGCTTCGGGCTCAACCAATGGCTGCAATACCGCGGGATCGGCAGGTGGATCGACTACTCCTACGGCGAGAAGACCTACCTGGTGCTCAGTCTCGTGGCGAAATCCCTGCTCGCCTGGCAGATCTTCGGCGGGTCCCTCGCGGCCTGACGCGATGAGCTCGTGAGAAGCGTCGGGTGGGGAGCGGTAATGGCTGAGCTTGGGCTTCGCCATGGACGGGCAGCTGCCACTGATCGTTGTTGCCGAACAGGTGCCCGAGCAGCGCCCCGTGCGGGCCGGCCAGCGCGGAGCCAGTTGGCCGTCCCACGAAGGTCGCCGTACCCTGGCCTTGGATCCGACCGTCACCGGTTGGCGATGGCCCGTCCTCGTGCAGCAGGCCATAGCTCCAGCTCACGTCGCACAGATGCCGACGTCGCGTGCCCGCACCCGCCCAGAACCGCGGACCGTCTCCTGAAGACGACCGCTGGCCATCGCAAGTTCTGCGGTCAAGGTCTCACCGCTCGTGACCGGTAAGCGGGTGCCGGACGCCGGTAGGATCACACGTACGCCCAGCGGCTCATCGGCCGTCTCCCTCCGGTCGGGCTCCGCGGCCCCACGTGTGAAGGACGACCGCATGACTGGTTCCACGCCGACCGTCAGTGAACTCCTCGTCGAGTACGACCGTGCCCGGGCCTACACCGATGACCTGTGGCGCGACCTCTCGGCAGATGAGGTGGTCTGGCGGCCCGATGCGAGCTCCAGCGCGATCGGATGGCACCTGGGTCACCAGGCGCACGTCGCTCACTTCATGGTCCGGAACCTGACCGCCGCAGAGCCCAGCCCCGACCCTGAGCTCGACGACCTGATGGACTCGGCCCAGCCCGAGAAGTTCCGCGGCGCACTGCCGACCGTGGAGCGCCTGTCGCAGTTCCGGGACACGGTTGCCGAGCGCGTCCACGCACGGCTCGGCGACATCGCTGGTAGGCGTGTGAACTCACCGGACCAGATGACCGTTGTCGGCACGCATCTTTTGACCACTCTGATCAACCACGAATACCAGCACGACCAGTGGATCGGCGAGGTCCGCTTCCGCGACCTCGGCCACCCGCTCCCCGGCGATCCCACCACGGATGCCGTCCGTCGGATCGACGGCTACCTCGTGCTCGATCCCCTGAGCTGAATCAGACAACGTGAGGTCGCGTGCCGCGCGAATCTGTGACGTCTCGGTGCTCGGTGCCGGGATCGCCGGGCTGACAGCCACACGGGCCCTGGCCGACGCCGGTCTGAGCGTGCGCTTGCACGAGGCACGCGACCGGGTGGGCGGCCGGCTGCTGAGCGTCACCCACGACGGGTGCACCGTCGATTTGGGTGCGAGCTGGTTTTGGCCGAACGAGCCGCTGGTGCAGGAGCTCGCGTCCAAGCTTGGAGTCAGCACTTTCCAGCAGGCGCTGGCTGGCGACGCGATGTTCGAAACCGATCACCGCGGAGCACATCGGATGGAGGGCAACCCCCTCGATACGGTCGCCTGGCGGTTCGCCCAGGGCGCGCAGGCTCTCACGATCAGACTCGCCGAGCGGCTCCCGGAGGGCGTACTGCGTTTGCACGACCCCGTCTCGCGCGTGCACGTCAACGACGGGGCAGTGACCGTCGAAGCCGCCAGCGGGGTGACCACGGCCCGCCACGTCGTCGTGGCGATTCCGCCCGCCCTGGCCGTCGAGGCGATCACCTTCAGTCCGGAACTGCCAGCCGAGGTGCGGACCCTTGCCGAGCGCACCGCCGTGTGGATGGGCGACATCGTCAAAGCGGTCGCTGTGTTCGACAAGCCGTACTGGCGCGATGTGGGTCTTGCCGGCGCCGCCGTCAGCCATCGTGGACCGTTCCGCGAGGTACACGACCACAGCGGACCCGGCGGCAGTCCTGCGGCCCTGCTCGGCTTCGCTGCCGCAGCCCCTTTCGACGGTGTTTCGCCCGAGCGGATCGGTGCGGTGTTCGCCGACCAGCTCCGACGCCTGTTCGGAGCAGCCTCCTTAACGCCCCGCCACATCCACGTCACCGACTGGAGCGCCGAGCACTACACCAGCCCAAGGGTACCGTCGCCACGCGTAGCAACGACGAGCTACGGGCACCCGCTATACCAGCGGGCCACTGCTGGCCGGATCCACTGGGCGTCCACGGAGACCTCAGCGCGGAACGCCGGACACATCGAAGGTGCTCTTTGGGCCGGTCAACAAGCAGCTCGGGCCGTCCTGGACGCCATCGAGGCCACCTAAGCCACGTAGGAGGGTGGGGACGGCCGCTGCCGGAAGTGCTGATGGCCGCTCTGGATGGACCTGCTCGACGTTACCAAGCCCGACGGGCTGGCCGCGTTTCTCCGGCCTGCCATGGGGGGACGAACATAAGGACCCGACAGCCTGCCCTTGGAGCAATCGCATGAGCACCGTTCTTTTCGTCGTCACCGGCGCGCGTCACTGGACCTTGTCCGACGGAACCGAGCACCCCACCGGCTACTGGGCCGAGGAGCTGGTCGCGCCCTACCGCGTGTTCACCGGCGCAGGGCACGAGGTCGTGGTGGCCACCCCCGGCGGGGTGCAGCCAGTGGTGGACGAGGCCAGTCTGGCCCCGGACGTCAACGGCGGACAGGACGGCGCCGACGCGATGCGCGCCGCGTTGAAGGGCATCAGCCAGCTCGCGAGCCCACTCAGGCTCGAGGACGTCGACGTCTCCACCTACGACGCGGTGTTTTATCCGGGCGGCCATGGCCCGATGGAGGACCTTGCCGTCGACGCGAACTCTGCGGCGGTCCTCACCGCCACGCTCGCCGCGGGCAAGCCTCTGGGCATTGTCTGCCACGCCCCGGCCGCCCTGCTGGCGACCGAGACCACCGGCACCACCTCGCCGTTCTCCGGCTTCCGCCTGACAGGCTTCACCAACGCCGAGGAGACGCAGGCTGGGCTCGCCGAGAAGGCTCCGTGGCTGCTGCAGGACCGGCTGGTCGCGCTCGGCGCCGAGTTCGTGGAAGGCGAGCCGTGGGCCCCCAACGTCGTGGTCGACCGCAGCCTGTACACCGGCCAGAACCCTGCCTCGTCAGGCCCCCTCGCCGAGCGCATGCTCGAGGCTCTCTCCGCCTAGCAGCGCGGTCATGCGCGGATCTCGAGGGTGCAGCACTTGGGGCTGCCGCCGGCCTTCAGAAACTCGGACAGGTCGAC
Organism: Frankiales bacterium; assembly: GCA_043732645.1. Taxonomy (GTDB): domain Bacteria; phylum Actinomycetota; class Actinomycetes; order Mycobacteriales; family SCTD01; genus RYN-111. The sequence continues at coordinate 720 of JAYTHM010000209.1, read as the reverse complement.
GCCGATCCGGGTTGTACCCGCGGTCACACAGCGCCTGAGCGAGTTCGACGGCCGCCGAGGCGAGGACCACGTTGCGGCCGTCTGAGACTGCGTTCAGGCCAAGAACGGCGTCCTCGGGACTGGCGGGCACGGCGTCCGGGAACATCCGGAGCAGCACCTCGCGACTGCCTTCGCTGAAGGCGCCTGGAAGTAGGCGACGTTGCTGTCGTCCAGAACGGCCAGCGCAGTGTCGAGGTGGTAGTAACGCGGATCGACCAGGGTCAGGCTGATCACGGGCACGCCGAACAGCTCCTGCACCTCGGTGTGTGCTCTCGGGTCGGTGCGGAAGCCGGTGCCGGCCAGGATGGTCTCGCCGCCCACCACCAGGAAGTCGCCCTCGCCCTCATTCACGTGCACAGCCTCGACGGCGCTCTTCAGTCCTGCCTGCGACAGCCAACGCAGGTACGCCGGGCCCTCGGCCTGGCGTTCGGGGTAGGTGAACCGGGCGCCGAGCGCGCGACCCTCGACGACAAGGCCGCCGTCAAGGTCCGCCAAGAAACAAATGCAGTGTTAAGAATTACATGGATGTAGTTCGGGGTCGGACTGTGTAGTTCCACTCGCCATGGATGGTGTGGGGTTTGATCTGAGGCTTGATGGCTGCCATCTGGGTGTCGGTGACTTTGATCCTGCGTGGGTAGTTGTTGGTGTCGGCTTCGGCGTGCACGGTGAGCCCAGCTCTGG
>JAYTHM010000208.1:0-5840 GCA_043732645.1 Frankiales bacterium | reverse complement strand
GGCCCTGCACCGCGCGCGCGGCCACCTGCCACTGTGGTGATTGGGCCAAGCCACCTAGCAGCGAGGACAGCGTGAAGACGGCTAGACCAAGCTGGAAGACGCGGCTGACCGTAGAGGTCGCCGAGGCGCCCGCCGACGAGCATGAAGCCGCCGAACGCCAGGCCATAACCGTTTACAACCAGCGCCAGGGTCGCGCGCCAAAGCCAAGCCCGGCCTCGATCTGCGGCAACGCGACATTCACAATCGTGGTGTCCAGGATCAGCATCAGCTGCGCGACCAGGATGATCGCGCCGCCGAGCGCTGCCCGGCGCTTGATGGGAGTGGAAGACATACAGAGCTCCTTGGGCTTGCGTAGGAGGTGGCAAGCAGACCGAGCGCGTCACGCTGGTTCGCGCTCACATGAGACTCACTCCAAGACATACTGACGGTGCCTCAACTTGTCAAGGTCGACGGGAGTCCCACGTGAGCAGCACGCAAGACCCACGCCCTGCCAAGCGGTCGCGGCGCGCGGATGCGCAGCACAACTACGACCGGCTTGTGGCGGTGGCGCGCACGGCGACGGAACAGCGCGGCGAGCGGATCTCCTTGGAGGACGTCGCCCGGGACGCCGGCGTCGCGATCGGCACGCTCTACAACCACTTCCCGACTCGACAGGACTTGCTCGCGGCCACCTTCATCGACGAGACCGACGAACTGCGCGCCCGCGCAGTCGACCTGACCAACCACCCTGCGCCCGGCGAAGCGCTCCGAGAATGGCTGCACCTGCACCTTCAGTACTCCGCGCGCGGCCGCGGCCTCGGCGCACTCGTCATGAGCTGGAAATACGTCGAGGGGTCGGACATGCAAATCGCCTTCCACGCCATGCGAGAGGCCGGCGAGCAGCTGTTCGACCGAGCCGTCGACAACGGCGACGTCCGCAGCGACGTCGAGCTCATCGACCTGCTCAGACTCATCTGGGGCACCGAGCTCATCTCCGCCCAAGCCGCAGCCCCCCCGAGCGCGTCAACGCGATGTTCAGCGTCGTCATTGCTGGACTTCGCCCTAGCCCACCTGCCAGCCCGCTCAAGTAGCGCCAGGGCAGGTCAACAACCAGCCGTAACGGCCGGAAGCGTGACCTTCTCCCACACCAGGATCCTCGACCAGCACCCACGCGCACTTCGCGGCAGAAGCGGATGTTCCGTAGGGTGGCTTATCCCAGCGTTGCATCGGCAGGTAGCCGCGGACTTGTTCAGCCAGCTCGGGACCGTCGAGGTACTCGGTGACTAGGTACGGCGGCTGGGCGGTCGGGTCGGTGTCCAAGACCTGGGCAGTGCCGAGAACGTCGACTCGGCGCCTGCGCTTCAACGTCTGTCCGAAGCGGCGATTTGGGTCCTAAGTAAGACCAGATCCCTAGCAAGGCTGGGGCACTTTCGCGCTGTCACGGTCCGTGTCGGACCACCAAGATCAGCCAGCTACTGCAACGCCCGGGCAAAAGCCTGCGTTGGTGGCTGGTTTCGAGCGGGGGTATTGCTTGGTCGTCGTTGGTGAGGTCCTAGCAATCGCGGTGGGCCTTGCAGTTGTGAACGTTCCGCTGGCTACGCCGCACGCAGCGGTTGCCTGGATCTCCGGTGTGGTCAGAATTCATTTCCTGGCTCTCGCCGTCCTCTGGAAGGAGCCGATCTTCAACGAACCAGTCGCAAGGGGCGCATCCTCGGCATTGATCCACGTTGACTCACAGCGAGATCACAGATTCGGTACAGCGGTCGGACAGTCATGCCAGCCAGGGTCTTTTTCATGATCCCCGCGGCCTCCTCCGAGCCACCGCCAGACCATCGGCTGGCGATGATTGCGCGGCGTCCTCCAGTGTTAGCTGTACCCGCTTCAACGGGGCGTGCAGTCTTGGAAATCGTCGTCCCGGTCTACAACGAGCAGGACACGCTGGGGCCGTGCGTGCGTCGATTGCACGCGCACCTGTCGGGGACGTTCCCGTACCCGTTCCGGATCACCATCGCCGACAACGCAAGCACCGACGCAACGCTGGTCCTGGCCGAGACGTTGCAGGCGTCCATCCCAGAAGTACACGTCGTCCATCTGGATGCCAAGGGCCGCGGCCGGGCGCTTCACGCCGCCTGGACTGCTAGTGACGCCCCGATCTTGGCGTACACCGATGTGGACCTGTCGACCGACCTAAACGCCCTGCTACCGCTTGTTGCCCCGCTGTTGAGCGGCCATTCGGACCTGGCGATCGGCACCCGATTCTCGCGCGGTTCCCGGGTCGTCCGCGGCGCCAAACGCGAACTGATCAGCCGCAGCTACAACCTGATCTTGCGTCGCACCTTGTCGACCAAATTCACGGACGCGCAGTGCGGGTTCAAGGCGATCCGACGGGACGTCGCTGAGCAACTGCTGCCGTTGGTACAGGACACCGGCTGGTTCTTTGACACCGAATTGCTGGTGTTGGCCGAGAAGGCGGGTCTGCGGATCCACGAGGTGCCCGTCGACTGGATCGACGATCCAGATAGTCGAGTGGACCTCATGTCCACTGCGCTGGCTGATCTTCGTGGCGTGGCACGGCTCGGTCGCGCCCTAGCGACCAGCAGCCTGCCTCTCACCGAGCTACACGGCCGGCTCGGCCGTGAGCCGCTCCCGGTCCCGGGCGTACCGCAAGGAATGCCGCGGCAACTCGCCAGTCGTGCGCTTATCGGCGTCGCCAGCACCGCTGTGTACATCGCATTGTTCTTGCTGCTCCGCACCGCCACTGGACCACAAACAGCCAACGTGATCGCGCTGCTGAGCACCGCCGTGGCAAATACCACTGCGAACCTGCGGCTCACCTTCGGCCAACGTGGTCGCAGCGGCGTCTACCGCGCACACGCCCAAGGACTGATCGTCTTTGGGCTCGGTCTTGCACTGACCTCCGGTGCGCTCAACCTGCTGGGCGTGCTCGCGATCCACCCACCCGTCGCCGTGGAGATCAGTGTGCTGATCGGGGCCAAACTCACCGCGACTCTTCCTCGTTTTCTGCACTTTCGCGCTTGGGTGTTTCGGACCGCCGAGCCCACTCACCCCCCTGTTCACCTTGCTGCTGTCACCTCTTGGAGTAATACATGACCAGCCCCACCGCCACGGACCTGCCGGGTGTTGCTTCACCGGCCCGGCTGGAACCTGGAGTACAACCAGCGCACAGCGGGCAACCGCCATCGCTGCGGGGTTGGACGGCTCGACTCATCCACGGTCCCGAAGGGGACCCGGCGTGGGCCCGCCCAGCCCTGCTGATCCTGCTCGGCCTGACCGCCTTGCTGTACCTCTGGCAGCTCGGTGCCTCCGGATACGCCAACAGCTTCTACGCCGCCGCTGTCCAAGCGGGCACCATTAGCTGGAAGGCAATGTTTTTTGGCAGCCTCGACGGCGGCAACGCCATCACCGTCGACAAACCCGCGTTCTTCCTGTGGCCCATGGAGATCTCCGGCCGAATCTTCGGCTTCAACGGCTGGAGCATGCTCATCCCCCAAGCCCTAGAAGGCGTCGCGGCCGTCGGCCTGCTCGCCGCCACGGTCCGCCGAATCAGCGGCCACACCGCAGGCCTGGCCGCCGGGACGATCCTGGCTCTCACCCCGGCTGCCACGCTGATGTTCAAGTTCAACAACCCTGACGCGATGCTTGTCCTGCTGCTCACCGGAGCGGCCTACGCCCTCCTGCGGGCCATACAGAATGCCGCTGGCACTCGCTGGATCACCCTCGCCGGTGTCTTGATCGGTCTGGGATTCATCACCAAGATGGGCCAAGCACTACTAATCCTGCCAGCCTTCGGGCTGGCCTACCTCTGGGCTGCCCCCACCATCCTGCGCCGTCGGATCACCGATCTGCTCGGCGCCACCGTCGCCATGATCGCTAGCGCCGGTTGGTACCTGGCCATCGTGGGGCTCTGGCCCACAACCAGCCGGCCCTACATCGGCGGCTCCACCAACAACTCTCTGTTGGAACTGGCGTTCGGCTACAACGGCCTCGGCCGGCTATTGGGGAATAGCCACGGTCACGGCGCCGGCGGGCGAGCGGTCGCCGGCGGCGCGCAGGCTGCAGCCGGTCGCAACGGTGGCGGGATCGGCACCGGCTTCGGTGGCAGCATCGGGCTTGATCGCCTGTTCAGCGGCGATTTCGCCACCGAGATCTCCTGGCTGCTTCCCGCAGCCCTGCTGGCGCTGATCGCCGGAATATGGCTGACGCGCCGCGCACCCCGGACCGATCTGACCCGCGCGGCGCTGTTGTTGTTCGGCGGCTCGCTGATCAGCACCGGCCTAGTCTTCAGCTTCATGCAGGGCACCATCCATCCGTATTACTCCCTGGCCCTGGCGCCGCTGATCGCTGCGATTCTCGCCGTCACCGGTCGGCTGCTCTGGCTGGCCCGCAGCACGTGGACGGCACGTATCGTCGCCGCCATTTTGCTTGCTGTGACCGCCGGATGGAACGCCCATCTGTTGATGCTCACCCCGACCTTCGTGCCTGCGCTTCGTCATGTTGTACTGCTCGGGGGGGCCCTCGGATGCCTGGCTTTGCTGACCACACCGTGGTTGCGCAAAGCGACGGTCCCGGCCTTGGTAGTGGCCGGCCTGATCGGGCTGGCCGGCTCGACGGCGTACGCCCTGGACACCGCCAGCCTAAAGCACAGCGGCAGCATCCCCAGTGCCGGCCCGGTGATCTCAAGGATGGACGGCGGGATGGGCAGACATCAGTTGACCGGTCGCGACGCGATGCCCCCTAGTGGTGGCCCTGGCAGTCCACCAAGCGGTGGCGCAAGGCCGACCGCGGGCAACGGCAGCGGTCCCGGTCCGGCTGGCAGCGGTCCGGGTTCGACTGGCGCCGACAGGGGCGAGCCCACTGCTGATCCGGCGATCGTCGCGCTCCTTAAAGCCACCAACACCCGATGGGCGGCGGCAGCGATCGGCTCGCAGAGCGCTGCGCCCTTGCAGTTGGGGAGCGGCCGACCGGTCATGAGCATCGGCGGGTTCAACGGTGGTGATGACGCACCGACGTTGATCCAGTTCCAAGCAGATGTCACCTCCGGTCAGATCCGCTACTTCATCGTCGTCGTCGGCGGCGGCGGCGGCGCAAACGGCGGGATAGGCAGGAGCTCAGGCTCCGGAAGCCAAATCACCACCTGGGTAACCGCGCATTACACCGCCACCACGGTCGGCAATCTGACGGTCTACGACCTGACTGCAGCGAAGTAGTCCCTCAACACGTCGAGGACCCGCCACGATCACCTGTTGGCGGGTCCTTGGGATTGATCCGCTGATCGTGGTCCCGCCCACGTACCGCAAAACTCAGACTGTTCACAGCAAACATGTGGGTTACTCACAGGGAGGCTTCCTAGCCTGCGCAGGTGCACACCGTTGCAACAGTGACACCAGCCCTGCTCCACTTTTATCCCTCGGCGCGGCGCGATGGCAACAGGCTCACCGCGGGTGCTGACGCGCTCCTCACAACGTCGAACCTGACGCTCACCAGCATGGCCTTCGGTGGCGAAGTCACCGGTCCGGAACCGGGCCTTGATCCATCCCCGGATCTGCTGCCGGTCCGTAAGGCCAGCCTCGCGCACCTGTGTCGTGGTCAACTTTTGCGGGGGATCGGTCCTTGAAGTTGCTCCGTCTGCTTGTCAGGGCAGTTGCTGTGCACCCACGGTAGAGACCGATCAGCACAAACCCTTGGGATGCCTCGCTGAAGTAGGAGCAGCCACCTCGCGGATGTTGGTGGGTCAGCACCTGTACAGGCAGGGGGGTTCTGCAATTGGTTGCAGGACACCTGGAGGGCCAGTCGAAGACGACTCCTGTCAGAGTTTGCATGATCGCGTGTTTGATTCCTCG
>JAYTHM010000207.1:0-1677 GCA_043732645.1 Frankiales bacterium | reverse complement strand
TCATCGCCCGTCGGCTGGTGGTGCACGCCAGCGAGGACATCGGCATGGCCGACCCGAGCGCGCTGCAGACGGCGGTTGCTGCCGCGAGTGCGCTGGAGCTGATCGGTATGCCGGAGGCGCGGATCAACCTGGCGCAGGCTACGATCCACCTCGCTCTGGCGCCGAAGAGCAACGCGGTGATCATCGCGATCGACGCGGCGATGGAGGATGTTCGACGCGGGCTGACGGGGACTGTGCCGCCACACCTGCGCGACGCCCACTCTGCTGCAAGCAGCCACGGGCTGGGCGCCGGAAGTCAGGTGATCGGGCACACCGGTTACCGCTACCCTCACGACGTCCCGGGGAGGGTGGTTGCTCAGCAGTACGCCCCCGACCCGGTCGTCGGGCGGGAGTACTACTCGCCGGGCGACCTCGGGGTCGAGCGCGTCGCCCGAGAGCGACTCGCGGGCTTGCGTGAAGTCCTGCGCGGGCACCGTGCAGTCGTCGCCGAGGACGTCACGCAGGGGTTCCGGTCGCGCACACCGGTCAGGCAAGACCTGCCAGCCAAGTCAGAGGAGCACTAAGTGGTCGACATCGGCAACGTCATCGGATTGATCTTCGCGGTCTTCTTCGCGTTGGCCATGCTCGGGCTGACCTACGTCTTCCTGCGGCTCAGCCGCACGATCGACGCGCTGACCAAGACCGTCTCGGAGCTCACGGCCAACACCGTCCCGCTGCTCGGGCAGGTCACCGGTACCGTGACCCAGGTCAACTCCGAGCTGGTCCGAGTGGACGCTATCACCGCCAACGTCCAGTCGATCAGCGGCAACGTGAGCGCTCTGACGTCGCTGTTCGCCGCGACGCTGGGCAGCCCCGTCGTGAAGGTCGCAGCCTTCTCCTACGGCGTGCGCAACGCCGCCAGCAAGCGCAGCGCCAAGGACATCGAGAAGCGCGTCAAGGCCGAGATCAAGGCGGAGAAGAAGCAGCGATGACACGACGGCTGTTCTACGTGGCCCTGGGCGCGACTGTGGGTGTGCTGATCGTGCGCCGCCTGACCGCGACTGCCCAGAAGCTCACCCCCACCGGCGTGCAGTCCGGCGTGTCCGGGGCGCTCAACAACCTCAGCGGCGCGATCCGCGACTTCGGCTCCGAGGTGCGGGCGGGCATGGCCGAGCGCGAGGTCGAGCTCCGAACCGGCCTGGGGCTGGACGGGACGCACGACGTGGTGGAGCGACGATGAGGTCCGACGAGATCCACAACCGCTTCCTGGGGCACTTCGAGCGCAACGGCCACACGGTCGTCCCGTCGGCGTCCCTGATCGCTGATGACCCGACGTTGCTGCTCGTCAACGCGGGCATGGTGCCGTTCAAGCCGTACTTCCTCGGAGAGCAGCCGGCACCGTGGTCCCGGGCGACCAGCGTGCAGAAGTGCGTCCGCACCCTCGACATCGACGAGGTCGGCAAGACCACCCGGCATGGCTCGTTCTTCCAGATGGCCGGCAACTTCAGCTTCGGCGACTACTTCAAGGCCGGCGCCATCGAGTTCGCCTACGACCTGGTGACCCGTCCGGTCGTCGACGGTGGTTACGGGCTGCAGGAGTCCAGGATTTGGCCGACCGTCTACCTCGACGACGACGAGGCCTTCGACCTGTGGCGCAAGGTCGGTGTTCCCGACGAGCGCATCCAGCGGCTGGGCCTG
>JAYTHM010000206.1:0-1679 GCA_043732645.1 Frankiales bacterium | reverse complement strand
GCACCGCGCGGACCCCCATCGCGTGGCGCCGGCTCTGCTCGCCAGGGACCCGAACCGCCCTGGCCCAGTAACTAGAACACCTGTTCGCTAACATCCCTCCTGGGGTCGAGCCCTTCGAGGTGGGAGACACCGCCATGCACTACCGCATCAGGTTCACCGACGGCCGCACGCAGGACGTGGAGGGCGACGACGCCTCTGTCGAGACCACCGGGGCCATCGTGATCCACCGGGACGTCCTTGTGATCGGCCGCCCTCGCCGGATCGTCGCCGCCCGCTTCTCGGCCAGCCAGGGGGTGCAGTCAGTTGATGTGCTGCAGGAGTGACGCCGGTAGTGCGCAGCTGGCCGACCCCAACCTCAAGGTGCTCCCCGGGGTCTCGCTGCTGCAGGACGGCGCGAGCGAGCTCGTGTGCCCGGTGCTGCCGATTTTCCTCACCGTCACGATCGGGGCGCCGGCGGATCGTCGGGTCGTCGAGGGCGCGTCGCGGAGGGGGTCGCCGCGCTGACGAAGCTGCTGGCCGGACGGCTGTCGAACCGGGTCGGCCCGCGTCCCCTGATCGCCGTCGTACCTGCCGTGCTGTCCGTCTGCTCGTGGCGGCCGTGCGCGACCTGGGCGCTACCCGGTCGCGGTCGAAGGTGAAGGTCGCCTCGCCGGTGGGGCTGAGCGCCGACCAGCGCCGGCGGCTGCTGGTTCTTGGGCTCTTCAGCCCGGTCAACTTCTCGGACACCCCGCTGCTGCGGCTGCTGCGCGCCCACGACCTGGGCCTGTCCACGGGTGCGGTGATCGGTGCCTACATCGTCTACAACGCGGTCTACGCCGCGGCGTCCTACCCGGCCGGCGGGCTCGCCGAGTGCACCGACTGCGTGGGCAAGGCGTGGGTGGCCAGCCTCGCGCCCGCCGACGGGCAGGGCGCCGCGCAGGGGCCACACCAGGCGCTGACGGGTGAGGCGGTTCTGGTCGCGGACCTGCGGGCGGCCTCACCTGGGGAGGCGACCAGCCTGCGGCGGCCGACTGGTTCCGCAACCGGCCGGGCAGACGTAGGATGGGGGTGTTTCCGTCACTCTCCGGCAGGCGGACCCACGGGAGCCGTTCATGGGCACGTTCTTCGCTATCGTTCTGACCTTGCTGGCGGCGACCGCGGTGGTCATGGGCATCGGCTGCTGGTTGTTGATGCGTGCCGCGCGCCGCGTCCGGACTCGCGTTAGCCGACGGGTCCAGACCGTACGGGGCGGTGTCGTTCGCCAGACCGGCGTACCCGCGCCGTGGGCTGGGCAGGTGCCGGCCCTGCCGACGCGGCGGGCCTTTCTGTCGTCCATGAGTGCTCGGCTGCCTGGTCCGAAGCGGGAGGTCGCCCAGGTGCGGCGCGACCTGCAGCGCGAGATGCAAGGTGCCACGCAAGCCGTGCACCTCGGGCTGCGCGACGGCCGGCCGGTCGCTCCGCTGGCCCGCCTGGTTGGGCACCTGCAGCGGAGCGCGACCGAACTCGACACCGATCTCGCCGTTGTCGCTGCGGACCCCGACCGCACCCGTCAGGTCGGCCTGGTGGCGGAGCAGCGGCCGCGGATCGACGCACTCCTGCGCGCCTGCGAACAGGTCCGTCGGGGTGTGCTGCTGGCCGGGTCAGCGACCTCCGGGCCGATCCTGCCGGGCATCTTGGACGAGCTCGACGACGAGGTGATC
>JAYTHM010000205.1:0-1681 GCA_043732645.1 Frankiales bacterium | reverse complement strand
CTTTCGCTGTTCGCCAGCCTGGTGGTCATCACCCTGATCTGGGCCCGACTCGCCCAGCACAAGGTCGGGACGGCTGCCGCCGTACCCACGCTGTGGATCGTGCTCGGCCCGCTGGGTCAGTCCATCACCGCCGCCGGCCTGATGGGCAACGCCGCCCGCACCGTCCTGCCCGCGCCGTACGCCGTGGGCGCCGCCGCTCTGGCCCTGTTCTACGGCCTCGCGACCTGGGGGTTCGCAATGCTGTGGCTCACCATCGCCGCCGCCATCACCGTCAAGACGATACGCGAGCACCTGCCGTTCAGCCTCACCTGGTGGAGCTTCACCTTCCCCGTCGGCACCGTCGTGACCGGCACGAGCGGCTTGGCTGCCCGCACCCACCTCGACGTATTCGTCGTCGCCGCGGTCGCGCTCTACCTATTCCTACTCGCAGCCTGGGCCACGGTCTTCGTCCGCACGGCACACGGCGTCCACTCAGGACGGCTCCTGCTCCCGCCAGCCAAGCCTGCTAACAACACCCACGCTCTTGTCCGAGCCGCCTGACCAGTCACCCGCGCCGCGCACCATGGCCGCCAAGAACATTCACTTTCCACCGTCACGCCAGCATGGGATCGGCCTGGCGCAGACCCTAAGCAGCGGGGTGCACCGGGAGGAAGCCGGCACGTGTGTGCGGGTAGCGCCGGGTCTGCCTTGGAATGCGTGCCTTGTCACTGAGGTCGGGAGGCAGCCCTACCGTTCGGCGATGCGCACCGGCGTGAGACAGGCGTGACTGCATCGCCGCGCGGTCGTGGGCTGCGGCCGCTGCTCGCCCGTCCGGGCTACCGGCGACTTTGGTTAGCCCGGACCGTGTCGCAGGTCGGCGACGTCGCGCAATTCACGACGCTGGCACTGCTGCTCGTCGCGCTGACCGGGTCGGGGCTGGGGGTCTCCGGCGCGGTGCTGGCTCAGATCGTCCCGGTGCTGCTACTCGGGCCGCTCGCCGCTTCGGTCGTCGACCGGCTCCCTCGCGTGCGGGTGATGATGACCGCCGACCTCGTCCGGGTGGTCCTCACCGGAACGCTGGCCGTGTGGCATGAACAGGCCGCGGTCGCGTACGCGGTTGCCTTCGGGCTGTCGGTCGGGCAGACGTTTTTCTCTCCGGCGGCTCAGTCGCTCCTACCGTCGCTGGTCGAGGACGACGAACTCGTTGCAGGGAACAGCGGTATTTGGACCGCGGCGGTCACCTTACAAATTATCGTCGTGCCGGTCGCCACGCTCGCCGCGACCCAGGTCGGCTTCGGGCCAGCGTTCGCGGTCAACGCCGGATCCTTCGCCCTCTCCGCGTTGTTCCTACGCGGCCTACCCGAACCGGCCCGCCCCGCGGCGGTGTCCGTCGCGAGCCCGTTCTTGCACGCTCGCGAGGCCCTGTCCGCGCTCGCGGCTATCCCCCTGCTCAGGGCGCTCGCTATCGGGCAGTTCCTCGCCGCCTTGTCCGCCGGCGCGACCAGCGCGCTGCTCGTCGTACTCGCCAAGGACCGTGTCGGCGGCGAGGACGGCTACGGGGTCCTCGTCGGCGCCATCGGGATCGGAGCGGCACTCGGGCCGCTCGTCCTGCTCCGCAGGATCAACGACCCCCGCCGACCGTTGTTCGTATTCGGTGCGTACGCCGTCCGCGCCATGGTCGACCTGGTCCTCGCCGCCGCGC
>JAYTHM010000204.1:0-1682 GCA_043732645.1 Frankiales bacterium | reverse complement strand
GTCGTTCGCTGAGCCCCAGCTGACCGAGGAGAAGCGGGCCGTCGTCGAGGACAAGCTCGCGCCGGCCCCGGCCGTTGCGATCGCCTGGCGCACACCGGATCCCGCCGACCTGACCGGCTTCTTGCCCTACGTCGTGCTGGCTGAAGTGCTGACCGACGGTGACTCCTCCCGGCTGCAGGATCGGCTCCTGCTGCGCGACCGCACGGCGACGAGCATCGGGGGCTATCTCGGGATCATGGGTGACCCCCTTGACGCCCGCGAGCCCACGCCCTTCCTGCTCGAGGTGCACCACGCTCCGGAGGTCGCGGCCGACACCGTCATCGCCGCCGTCGACGAGGAGATCGACCGGCTCGTTGCCGACGGCCTCACCGAGCAGGAGGTACAGCGGACCGTCGCCCGGATGGTTGCCCGCTACCTGCGCGAGGTCGACCCGGTCCTCGGTAGGGCTACCCACGCTGCGGTCTTTGAGCAGCAACGTGGTCGGGCCGAGCTGCTCAACGAGTTCCCCGACCTGCTCTCGTCCGTCACGCCGCAGCAGGTCGTGGCCGCCGCCGCGACCCTGCGCCGCGACAACCGTGCGGTGCTCGAGCTGCGCCCTGCCGGGGGGGAGTCCTGATGAGCATGGCGCGCACGGTTCCGCCCCTTGCCAAGCAGCGGGTCGCCAAGTTCCCCACAGTCACCGACACCGTCCTTGACAACGGCTTGCGGGTCCTCGCGGTACGGCGTCCGGGGGTGCCGCTGGTCGAGCTGCGCCTGCGGGTCCCCTTCGCCGCCCCTTCGGGCAAGAACGGCATGACGCACGTCGCCCGGGCGACCCTGCTCGCCGACACCCTGCTGTCAGGCACCGACCGGCGGGACGCGACGCAGATCGCCGTCGACCTGCAGACCCTCGGCGGCCAACTGTCGGCCAGCACCGACGCCGACCGGCTCGGCATGGGCGGCTCGGTCCTGAGCGCAGGCCTGCCCGGTCTGCTCGAGCTCCTCAATGAACTGCTCACCTCTGCGGCCTACCCCAAGCGAGAGGTCGAGGGCGAGCGCGACCGGCTCGTGCAGGAGCTCGCCATCCACCGCAGCTCCGCCGGGGTGGTCGCCCGCGAGGCTCTGATGGCCCGGATGTACGGCGACCACCCGTACGCGTTGGACCTGCCGACCGCAGAGGCCGTCGAGGACGTGCGACCCAAGCACTTGAGGGCCTTGCACAAGGCTCGGATCGCCCCGGCCGGCAGCATTCTGACCCTCGTCGGCGACATCAGCCCGGCCCGGGCGACGGCCCAGGTTGCCAAGGCGTTGGCCGGCTGGACCGCCCTGGGCAAGTCGGTCGAGACCCCTCTCGCCCCGAATCAGGTCGGCCGCACGGCCCTGCTTGTCGACCGTCCCGGGGCGGTGCAGACCACCATGCGGTTCGGGGGAGCCGCGCCCTCCCGGGAGGACCCGGGCTTTGCTGCGGCAGTACTAGCCAACCTGGTGTTCGGTGGGTACTTCAGCTCGCGCTGGGTCGCCAACATCCGCGAGGACAAGGGATACACCTACAGCCCGCACTCCGGCATCGACCACCCGCCGGCCGGCTCACGACTCAGCGCCGGGGCAGATGTCGCGACCGCGGTGACGGCGCCGGCGCTGCTCGAGACGCTGTACGAGCTCGGCCGGATCGCGACCGTGCCCGTCGACCAGGCCGAGCTCGA
>JAYTHM010000203.1:0-17081 GCA_043732645.1 Frankiales bacterium | reverse complement strand
GATTTGCGCCAAAGGGGGGAAACGGAACGGGGCCCTCCCGGAAGGAAGGACCCCGTCGCCATGCACTACGGCCGAGTGACCAAAGCATGCATCTTCGTCATCGCACTGGGTCCCGTCCCATCCAGGACACTGCCCCTTCGTGAACCGTAGGGACCCGCTCGATGTGCCTCTCGCGGCTGATCGCACGTGGGTGCTCGGACGCGTACTGCACGGACCGCCGTCGGGGGGACAAGTCCGCCCGCTTGGCGGCGTTCCGTAATACCGAGAATCCGCCTCGATCCCCTTGCTGTCAAGGGGGGGTTTGCGCGAGGTACCTGGGCGGGCGACGGCGTCAGGTCGAGGGCGAGGACCGGCGACCGAGCAGCCAGGCCAGGGTCAGCAGGGCGGCCGCCGCGCCCACCCCGGCGTACGCGATAGCAGGTCCTGGAGGTGTGGGGACCCGCCGTGAGGCCCGGACCGGCTTGGCGAATACTCGGATCGGCCACTCCTGCGCGGTGGCGTGCTTGCGCAGGGCCTTGTCAGGGTTGACCGCGACCGGATAGCCGACCGCGGCGAGCATCGGGACGTCGGTGACCGAGTCGCTGTAGGCGTAACAGTCGGCGAGGTCCCAGCCGCGCGCGCCGGCGAGCTCGCGGACCGCGACCTCCTTGCCTTCGCCGTAGGCGTAGAAGGCGATGTCTCCGGTGTAACGCCCATCCTCGACGACCATCCGGGTCGCGATCACGCGGTCCACGCCGAGCATCTCGCCGATCGGGCCTACGACCTCTTCGCCGCTGCTGCTGACGAGGACGACCTCGCGGCCCGCGGCGCGGTGCTCGTCGAACAGCTCGACAGCTTCGGCGTAGACCAGGGGGTCGATCAGCTCGTGCAGCGTCTCGGCCACGATCTCGTGCACCTGCTGCACCGACCACCCTGCGCACAGCGCCTTGAGGTAGTCGCGCATCTTGTCCATCGAGTCTTCGTCCGCCCCTTGGAGCAGGTAGACGAACTGCGCGAACGAACTCTTCAGGACGGCTCGGCGGTTGACGAGGCCGCCCTTGTAGAACTGCTTGCCGAACGCCAGGGTGCTGCTCTTGGCGATCACGGTCTTGTCCAGGTCGAAGAACGCGGCAGCCGTCACCTTGCCTACGATATTCGGTCTGAGGGTTTGAGTGCTCCCCTGCCCGGGCACAGCTCGTCTGAGAGCGACACCCCCCGTTGCTCTCGCGTACGGGTCCGGCCCCCACCCCCCCCGAGGGCCAGGCTCGCCAGAAGACCTCCGGCCAGTGGTCGGAGGTCTTCTGTGTTGCGCATCCACAGGGCCTGATGCCGTCCACAGATCTGGTGCGCGGCTGTCATTGGGAGCACAGGCCGAGGGCGGTGGGTCCTCCCTCTCACGCAGGAGTTGCTCCGTGCCCCGTCCCCTTCTGGTCACCGCAGACCCGAACATCCTCGACGACCTGCTCCGGCTGGCGGCGACGGCCGGCGTCGAGGTCGAGGTGGCCTACGACCTCCCCGCTGTCCGGCGGTCCTGGAACGGCGCGCCACTCGTCGTCCTCGGACCCGATCTGCTCGACCGATGTGCCGCGGGTCGGCAGGGTCGTCGTGCTCGGGCAGGACCTCGACGACCCGACGATCTGGCAGCGGGTCGTGCAGGTCGGAGCTGAGCACGTCGTGTTCCTGCCCGACGGCGAGCGCTGGCTCGTCGACGCCCTCGCCGACGCGGTCGAGGGGACCGGCATTGACGGCCTGCTCGTCGCGGTCATCGGCGGCCGGGGGGCGGCGCGACGACCCCGTCCGTCGCGTTGGCCCAGTCCGCGGTGCGATGAAGCCTGCGGACCCTGATCGTCGACGGTGAACCGCTCGGGGGAGGCATCGACCGCGTCCTCGGGGGCGAGGAGTCCGTTGGTCTGCGGTGGCCCGAGCGGGGGGCGACTCGCGGCCGGGTCCCCGCGGCGGCCCTGTGCGATGCGCTGCCGCTGCTTGAGTACCTGTCGGTCCTGTCGTGGGACCGCGGCGAGCCGGCTCACTTGCCTGCCGAGGCGGGACAGGCGGTGCTCGCGGCCGCCCGGCGCACCTGCGATCTGGTCGTGGTCGACCTCCCCCGCAGCTTCGACGACGCTAGCTGCGAGGTGCTGACCAGCGCGACGACAACGCTGCTCGTCGTACCGGCTGAGGTGCGGGCGACGGCCGCGGCGGCGCGGGTCGCCGGCCGGGCCGTGCTGCTCTGTCGCGACCTGCGCCTGGTTGTGCGAGGGCCGGCGCCGGACCGCTTGACCGCGGCTGCTGTCGAGCGTGCGCTGGCGCTGCCCCCGGCTGGGGAGACCCGCGCCGAGCCGGGGCTCGAGCTCGCACTGGAGCGTGGCGAGGTCCCGGGTCGGCGCAACCGCTCCCCTCTCGGTGGGCTGTGCGAGCGGCTGCTCGACGACCTAGTGGTGGACCACCAGCGGCGGGCCGCGTGACCGTCGGTCCGGCGCTGCTGGAGCGGGTCCGCGGTCGACTGGCCCTGGAGGGCGGGTTGCCCACCCCCAGGAGGGTGGCGGCGGCGCTGCGGGAGGAGAGCGGCAGGTCGTTCGGGGACGTCGAGGTGCTGAGCGTCCTGCGGGCCTTGCAGAGCGAGATCGTGGGGGTCGGGCCGCTGGAAGTGCTGCTCGCCGACCGTGAGGTCACAGACGTCCTGGTCAACGGTCCCGTCGAGGTCTGGGTCGACCGTGCCCGTGGGCTCGAACGGGTCGCGGTCCGCGTCGTGGACGAGGCGGCTGTGCGCCGGCTCGCGGTCCGGATGGTGGCCCCTACCGGTCGCCGGCTCGATCACGCGCAGCCGTGGGTGGACGCCCGGCTTTCTGACGGGGTGCGCCTGCACGCCGTCCTGCCTCCGGTCGCGGCAGGTGGGACGTGCGTGTCGCGTCGGCGGCCCCTCACTCTCGCTGAGCTGGTCTCGTCCGGCACGGTGCCCCTTGACGGGGTGGCGTTGCTGGGGTGGCTCGTCGCGGCCCGGGTCGCGTTCCTCGTGAGTGGCGGCACGGGTACCGGAAAGACGACGCTGCTGTCGGTCCTGCTGTCGCTCGTCGACGCCGGTGACCGCGCGCTGCTCGTCGAGGACGCTGGTGAGCTGGCCCGTGACCACCGCCACGTGGTCCGGCTCGAGGCCTGCCCGGCCAACATCGAGGGCGCAGGTGAGGTGTCCCTGCGTGACCTGGTGCGTCAGGCGCTCCGGATGCGCCCTGACCGGCTGGTCGTCGGTGAGGTCCGCGGCGCGGAGGTCGTGGACCTGCTCGCGGCGCTGAACACCGGTCACGACTGGGGCTGCGGCACGCTGCACGCCAATGGCGCCGCCGACGTCCCTGCCCGTCTCGAGGCGCTCGCGCCGTCGCCGGTGTCGGTCGGGAGGCGCTGCACAGCCAGGTGGCGTCCAGGCTGCGGGTTGTGGTCCACCTCGTTCGTCCCCCCGGAGGCGGCCAGCGTCGGGTGGGGGAGGTCTGCGTCCTCCTCCGGGACCCCGACGGGCTGCTCCGCGCTCAGGACGCCTGGTCCTGGGACGGCTTGGCTCACGCAGGGCTCGCGGGTCTGGGCGCAGTCGTGCTGGAGGCCCTTCTGGGTTCGGAACCGGGCCCGCGGCGGGGTTCCGGGCCACGCCAGGTCGAGGGCCGGGACTGATGACGGTCCTACTGCCGGCACGGATTGCTGCGGCCGCGGTCGTGGCGCTGGCGGGCGTCCCGGCACCGCCCAGGCTCACGCCGGCAGCCCGACGTCGGGTTGCGCCTCGCGGCGCCCGTGCGGCACTGGTCCTCATAGCTGGGATCGCGCTCGTGATGAGCGTCGGCCCGGTGGTGGCCGCAGTCGCTGCGCTCGGGGCGTCCGCGGAGGCCCGATCGGGACCAGCGTGGGACGCGCCCGCCCCGTCGTGGGGCGCCGACCCGGAGGTTCCGACATGACCGCGCTCGCCCGTACCCGCTTCGCTCCCGCTCGCACTGCCCCTGCCCGCTTCGCCCTCGCCGCCACTGCCCGCACACGCTTCGGCCCCGCCCGTCTCGCGGCGGCCGTCCAGTCCCGCACCGCTGACGCCGACCGCGGCGACGCGGGCATGACGACCGCGGAGTACGCGGCGGGCACAGCGCCGCCGTGTGGCTAGCCCTCGTCGACCTCTATGTGATCTTGGCTAGCAGCACTTCTCGGGGTCGATAAGCAGACTGCACGTCGCGGGCGTCTCGCCACTGTGTCTTCGCTCATCAGCGCCCGGCCAGTCGGCAGGCATACTGGCTGCGAGCCGTCCGCGGCTTCGCGCCGGGACGCCGAGTCCCGCCCACCCGGCGTGCCCTCGACACTCCTGGGCGGGAGCGGGGGACCCACGTTAGGGGCGGCTTAGGCCGTCCTCGGGGTGAAGACGCGCCTTGCGCGGCCGGGCCATCAGGCGGCCCGAACCCGACAGCTAACTCCGCAGGCGTTCGCCGGAGCCACCTTGTCCTCGACCACTCTGCGTGCTGCCGCGTGCCCAAAAACGCCGGCCGTCCTCGTTGCCCCCGCCCGTCGCCTCTTGGGGGTCAGCCCGTGCTGACCGCCCCCATCCCTCGCCTCCTGACCCGCCGTCTGCTCACGCTGCTCGCCCTGATCTGCGCCCTGCTGGGATCGCTGCTGCCGCTCAGCGCCGCCCGCGCCTCCGGCGACGACTACCCCTGGCGGACCGACACCACCAACACCGCCGACCCGTTCGGGTTCACCAAACGCCAATGCGTCAGCTTCGCTTCCTGGGAGCTGTACCAGCACGGCCACCGGATCAGCAACGCCACCCAGCACTGGGGCAGCGCTTACCACTGGGACGACGCCGCCCGCGCACTCGGCAAGGTCGTCACCACCCGCCCGAAGGCCGGCGCCGTCGCCCAGTGGGAGCCCTACGAGAAGTCCACCTACTACCCCTCTACCGGCGGCACCGGCTGGATCCAAGCCGGCGGCTACGGCCACGTCGCCTACGTCACCGGCGTCTACAGCAACGGCTCGGTCCGGGTCGAGCAGTACAACCTGTTTGGCAGCCGGTCCTACTCCGCCATGCGCGTGCGGGCGCCGCGTTACCTCTACATCGCCGGCTGAGCCGTCGCCATCCGCTACGGCGTCAAGCAGCCCGAAGTGAGCTGGCCCGCCAGGTGCTGCCTTTCTCGGCGCACCTGGCGAGGCACCGGCACCAACATGCGGCGGCGTTCCTCGGCGTCCAGATGCGAATAGAGACACCCTCGACGAGCGGGACCGGGACGGCCAGCTCCCGGTGCTGCCGGTCGGCATCGCCGGTCAGCACCGCGTTCACCAGAAGCAGCCCGCGCGGGTGCAGCGAAACGTCGGTCCGGCCCGACAGCAGGTCGATCAGCCACTTCGCCCGGACACGCCGAGCCTCGCCACCGCCTTTGGCATCCACACGGTCTTCCGTTGCGGCTGTGAGTTCGATCGTCTCTGCCAGGTCCAGTCGCTGCCCGCCACCGGCCGCCTCGGCCACCAGTTGCTCAGCGGCGGTCGGCCGCCACTGCTGCTCGGAGGCACGTTGACCCGGGACTGCACCGGGCCCAGCAGCGTGCGCGCCAGGCTTCGTCATTCACCCAGCATTCCACCCCCTGCTGGCCGCGGGGCAGACGTTCCTACTCCCATGGCCGCTGTCGATGGGGCGCCGAGTGGAAAGGCTCTTGACCTAACGATGGCGCAACTGAACAGTCGTGGGCATTGCCGACACTTGCGGGGCGGCGTCAGGGTGGGTTGAACGCGGCTTTTACCGGTGATGACCTGACGTTGCGCGGTGGTGCTTGCGTCAAGGCTTATTTGCTTCATCAACTTGCGGTTCCATTAGACGTCTATGGAGCCGCAGCCTCGGCATCTGGTGGCGACCGCGATGCAACGGGCTTGGATGCCGGTGCGAGTCAGCGTGACGCCGGTCTTGGCGATGCTTGTTGTCTTCCGGGCGTAGTAGGCGCTGCTGGGCGCGTGGGTCCAGCCGACGAAGGCGGTGAAGCTTCGGTCGTATAAGCAAGGCCGCCAGGTGTGTCGCAGTCCTCTTACCATCGGGACGGTGGCGGCCTGTGGCTTCTCGGGGGTGCTCTACAAGGTCATCACCAGCCCGTCGGTGCTCGACCTCCTAAAGGCGGTGATCGGGAAGGTGTTCCACCTTTCCTTCTGACCGCCACGACCTGCCTACACCCGCGCGGAGGAGGTTCCGTGCAGCACAGCTTGAGAAGGCACCAGTCAGCGCGGTCCGACCGCGGTGGTGGACGTTGCCGCCGAATCGGGGGCGACTGCGGTTACGCGACGGCGGAGGCGGAGGCGGCGCTGCCCGCGCTGCTGGTCGTGCTTGCCCTCGCGGTCGGGGTGGTCGTGTCCGTCGGTGCGCAACTGCGCTGCGTGGACGCTGCCCGGGTCGCCGCCCGGGTGGTGGCGCGCGGTGACAGCGACGCCGCGGCCGTGCGTGCGGCCAAGCAGGTCGCACCCCGCGAGGCCTGGGTGCTGGTGCCGCGCCACGGGACGGAGGTCGACGTGACCGTCAGCGCGGACACCAGGCCCTTCGGCGCGGGCGTACGGCTGTTCCCGGCGGTGTACGTCAGCGCCCACGCAGCCACCGAGATCGAGGGCTCATGAGCGCGACACCCGGCGAGGCGCGGGAAGGGGGTTTCGTGACGATCCCGGTCGCGGGGCTTGCTCTAGTGCTGGTGAGCATCGCCGCCCTGGTCGCGACCCTGGGGGCCGTGGCCGTCGTGCGGCACCGGGCCGCAGCAGCTGCTGACCTGGCCGCCCTCAGTGCCGCCCGGCACGTGCTCGAGGGACAACCAGCGGCCTGCAAGGTGGCCGCCCGTATCGCCGAGCTGCAGGGAGCGCTGGTGGTCAGCTGCATGCTGGAGGGTCAGGACGTGGTCGTCGAGGTCACCGTGCGGCCGGCGGGCAGCCTCGGGTCGATCGGAGTCGGGCACGGCCGGGCCCGAGCCGGCCCCAGCCCACCGTGACCGGAAGCGGTCGGGCGACCCTGGTCCAGTTACCCGCTCGGCAACGGCCCTTGACGCGGCAGCAAAGATTGCCGGTCCCGACGCACTGAAGGACGTCACACCTGGTGTGGCTGGACACGTCTGACCTTGCCCAAAAATCAGGTGAGGTCGACCTGTGCCCACTTCGGATGATCGTGGTCCCTGCTGCGCATGCCGCTCACGATCTACCACTATGTCGCCGTCAAGCCCTTAGCCGGCCACGTCAACCCTTGGGTGACGACTCCCAAGGACTTCCTGGTGGTCCAGAAACTGCCCGGTCAGCACGCCCTGACGTTGACCACCTGTAACGCCAAGGGCAGCGCCCGAGCAGCATTTCGCACTCTGGCCGGAGCTGGACCCGAAGCTGACCGAGGACGCTTCTGCTGCTTGCCGGGGCCACCTGCACAACTTCCTCGGCCGACCCGACGAGGACTCATTAGCCGTAGGGCCTACGGCCGCTTCGCGTCTGCCGGGTACGACGCCTCGGAGGGGTACGCCTCGGCGTCCACCGACCGGGAGGTCGGCTCGTCGGCGAGCTTGGCGCGCAGGGAGGCGTTCTCCTCGGTGAGCTGCTCCTTCTCCGAACGGGTGCTACGCACCTCCCGCTTGACCGCAACCCGACGCGAGCGCTTGCGCGCGGCTCCGCTCAACAACAAGGCGAGCCCAAGCATCAACACGAAGCCCGCGACCACCCCGCTGAGGAACAACCCGCCGACGGAGACGTTGGACAGGCTCACGCCGAAGGCTGAGGCCGAGACAGAATCGGTGTTGGACAGCACGACGCCGAGCGTCACCACTCCGGACACCAGGATAAGCAACAAGCCGAGGACGACCACGGGGCACCTCCGAGTTCAGGCGGTGCCGTCAGTGGCACCTGGAGCAGACCTACCCCCGCTCCTTCGTCCCCACCCTTCGTGTCAAATCCACACGGCCCTGCCCGTGGGGATTTGTGTCAAAAAGGGGGACCAGAGGGGGGCAAAAAACCGGTAAAGGGAGGCCGGCGGGGGTTCACGGTCCACGCACCGCGAGGCAGGGTCCCAGGCCGCTGGCCAGGACGACGTCGAGCAGCAGGACGGCCCGCGCCTTGTCCAGGGGCTCGTTGCCGTTGCCGCACTTCGGGGACTGCACGCACGACGGGCACCCCGACGCGCACTCGCAGGAGGCGATGGCGTCCCGCGTTGCCCGCAGCCACTCGGCGGCCCGGGTGAACCCGCGCTCGGCGAAGCCGGCCCCGCCCGCGTGGCCGTCGTAGACGAAGACGGTCGCCAGGCCGGTGTCCTCGTGAAGGGCGGTGGACACGCCACCGATGTCCCACCGGTCGCAGGTCGCGAAGAGCGGGAGCAGGCCGATGGCGGCGTGCTCGGCCGCGTGCGCCGCACCCGGTACGTCGACCGGCTCGAGCCCGGCGGCCGCGAGCAGCTGGGGGGCGACGGTATACCAGACGGCTCTGGTCGTGAGCTGCCGGGCGGGCAGGTCGAGCAGCTCCTCACTGAGCACCTCGCCGGTGCCCGAGCGCTTGCGCAGGTAGGACACGACCTGATGCGTGACGTCGACCGTGCCGAACGTCAGCGTGACCCCGTCGAAGGTCCGGCTCCTCAGCTCGGCGGCGACTCGGATGTCGGTGACGTCACGCGCGGACGTCGTGTAGTCCGGCTCCTCCGGACGCACCAGCGCGACCGCTTCGTCCAGGTCGAGCAGCTCCACGACGTACGACTCGCCCTGGTGGAGGTAGACCGCTCCGGTGTGCGCCTGGCTGTGCGACGACGACGCGTCGACCGTGCCGAGCAGCCGGCCGGTGGTGGCCTCGACCAGCCTGACCGAAGGCCCACCCGCGCCGCGCAGGTCCGCGTCGGGGCGCTCCCGGGAGGTCCAGAACCATCCCCGCGGACGGTGCTTGAGCAGCCCGCGTCCTACCAGGTCCGGGAGCAGCTGCTCGGCGCCGGGGAACAGCGGGAGGTCGGCCTCAGTGAGGGGGAGCTCGGCCGCGGCGCAGCACAGGTGCGGTCCGAGGACGTAGGGGTTGGAGGGGTCGAGCACGGTCGCCTCGACGGCCCGCCCGAACATCGCGGCCGGGTGGTGTACGAGGTAGGTGTCGAGCGGATCATCGCGGGCGACGAACACCGCGACGGCACCCTGCCCGGCCCGGCCCGCGCGACCCGCCTGCTGCCACAGCGACGCGACCGTCCCGGGCCAGCCGGAGAGCACGACGGCGTCCAGCCCGGCGACGTCGACCCCCAGCTCGAGGGCGTTCGTCGCGGCGACACCCAGTAGATCCCCTGACTGCAAGCGCTTCTCGAGCTCGCGCCTTTCCTCAGGCAGATACCCCGACCGGTACGCCGCGACGCGGCCCACCAGTTCGGGCGCGGACTCTTCCAGGGCCCGCCGGGCATTGACGGCGACCGCCTCCGCACCCCTGCGGGACCGCACGAACGCGATCGTCCGGGCACCCTCCACGACGAGGTCGGCGAGCAGGTCGCCGGTCTCGGCCGTTGCGGACCGGCGTACCGGGGCGCCATTCTCGCCCACGTAGGCGGGCATCAGCGGAGGCTCCCAGAGGGCGAACTCGGTGGTCCCGCGGGGGGAGGCGTCGTCGGTCACGGCCGTCACGGGGTGGCCGACGAGCAGGGACGCCGAGACGGCGGGCTCGCTGACCGTCGCGGAGGCCAGCAGGAACACGGGGGAGGCGCCGTACCGGGCGCAGATGCGGCGCAGCCTGCGTAGAACCTGCGCGACGTGCGAGCCGAAGACCCCCCGGTAGGTGTGGCACTCGTCGATGACGACGTAGCGCAGGCCGCGCAGGAACCGGGAGAAGTCGCCGTGCCGGGGCATGACCGAGCGGTGCAGCATGTCGGGGTTGGTGAGCACGAAGGTGCCGAAGCGGCGGACCCAGTCGCGCTCCTCGTGGGCGGTGTCCCCGTCGTAGGTCGCCGCCCGGACCTGCATCAGGTTAAGGGCCCGGACGGCCCGCAGCTGGTCGGTCGCCAGCGCCTTCGTGGGCGACAGGTACAGCGTCGTGGCCTTGTCGTCCTCGAGCAACGCCGACAGAGAAGGGAGCAGGTAGGCCAGGGACTTACCTGACGCCGTACCCGTGCTGATCACGACGGAGGACCCACCCCAAGCGAGGTCGGCCGCCCGGGCTTGGTGCTCCCAGGGGGTGGTCACGCCCTGCAGGGCGAGCCGGTCGAGCAGCAGCGGAGGGACCCACTCGGGCCAGGTCGCCGACCGCCCCACCCGCGCTGGGACGTGCTCGACGTGGGTGACCCGCTCGGCCCGGGTCGGGTCGAGGAGCAGCCTCTGCAGCAGGGTGTGTGCGGCGGTGCTCATCCCCCCAGTGTGTCCCAGGTGGCGTCGGCGGGGTTAGATCATGACCACGAGGGTAACCCCGCACCGCCCGACGCCAACCATGTCGTCATCATCGGACAAGACCAGTGGAGGAATGTGTCGTGGACCTGTCTCTTGAGGACCGCCAAGAGGGCGACCGCACCATCGTGGTCGTCGGCGGCGAGATCGACGTCTACACAGCTCCCAAGCTCCGTGAGAAGCTCGTCGATCTGGTTAGCGCCGGTCAGTACCACCTGGTCGTCGACATGGAGTCGGTCGAGTTCCTCGACTCCACCGGGCTCGGCGTTCTGGTCGGTGGCCTCAAGCGGGTGCGTGCCCACGAGGGGTCGCTGCGCCTGGTCTGTACCCAGGAGCGCATCCTGAAGATCTTCCGGATCACGGGCCTGACCAAGGTCTTCCCGATCCACGCCACCGTCGCGGAGGCTGTCGCCGCCACCGAGACGGCCTGATCCACCGCGTGGCCACGGTCGAGCTGCTGCTGGCCCCCCTGCCGGTGCACGTCCGCACCGCCCGGCTGGTGGGCGTCACCACCGCTCGTCGGGCCGGCCTCGAGGCCGGCCTCGTCGACGAGCTCCGGCTCGCCGTGGGCGAGGCTTGTGGGCGGGCGGTCGCCGTCAACGCCGAGCATGCCCCCGACGTACCCGTGAAGATCGTGCTGCGGGACGACGCGACCGGGTTCACGGTCGAGGTCACCGACGCCGGGCTGGCGTCGGAGCCGGCCACGGACGACGTCGAGGAGCTGTTTGGCGAGGACGAGATCGACACCCGGGTGGCGCTCGCCGTACTAGCCGGACTGGTCGATGACGTGCACGTCGCCACAACCCCCACGGGCACCACGGTGACGCTGCGCTGGCCGCTCCCGGTCAGGATGCCCTGACGGGTCTGCCGACGGGAGTTCTTGTCCCACGGTGTGCCGGTGTGAGCCGCCTCATCGGTCCGCGCCTATGCTTTGACGGTCCGTCCCGTTCCTGGGTCGGAGCCGCGTGGCTCCAGGGTCCGAACGTCGGGCCTGAATGTTCCCGCGACCCCTTGCGGGATGCTGCCCGCGCTGACCTGGAGGACGGATGTCCGCGCTCCACCACGCCTCATCCCGGCTGACTGCCGAGACCACGCTCCCGACCTACCTGTCCAACGACAAGGCGATCTTGTTCGTCATCCTCGCCGTCGCGCTGGTGGCGCTGGGCTTCGCCGGGCTGTTCGCCAAGGAGGTCCTCGCCGCCGAGCAGGGTCCGCAGAAGATGCGCGACATCAGCCGGGCCGTGCAGGAGGGCGCAGCGGCCTATCTCTCCCGGCAGTTCCGGACGCTCGCGGTCTTCGCCGTGCTCGTCTTCGCGCTGCTGTTCGTGCTGCCAGGGTCGGCAGAGGTCCGGATCGGGCGCTCGCTGTTCTTCGCGATCGGCGCCGGGTTTTCCGCGCTGGTCGGCTTCATCGGGATGACGCTTGCGACCCGGGCCAACGTCCGGGTGGCGCACGCGGCCAACACCGTAGGGGCCAAGCCGGCGATTCGGATCGCGTTCCGCTCCGGCGGGACCGTCGGCATGTTCACCGTCGGCCTGGGCCTCCTGGGCGCGACGACGGTGCTTCTAGTTTACGGCAAGGACGCCCCCGAGGTCCTCGAGGGCTTCGGCTTCGGTGGCGCTCTGCTGGCGATGTTCATGCGTGTCGGCGGCGGCATCTTCACCAAGGCGGCCGACGTCGGCGCGGACCTCGTCGGCAAGGTCGAGCAGGGCATCCCCGAGGACGACCCGCGCAACGCCGCGACGATCGCCGACAACGTGGGCGACAACGTCGGTGACTGCGCCGGCATGGCCGCCGACCTGTTCGAGTCCTACGCCGTGACGCTGGTTGCCGCGCTGATCCTCGGCCAGGCGGCCTTCGGTGCGCAGGGCCTGGTCTTCCCGCTCATCGTGCCCGCGATCGGGGTCCTCACGGCGCTGGTCGGCATCTACGGCACCAACCCCCGCGACAGCGACCACAACGGCATGAGCGCCATCAACCGGGGCTTCTTCCTGTCCGCCGTCGTCTCGGCCGTCCTCGTCGGAATCGCCGCCTTCTCCTACCTCCCCTCGTCCTTCGCGAAGCTCGACGTGTCGGCCAACGCCGCGGTCCTCAAGGTCGACGGCAACCCCCGCTGGTACGCCATCGGCGCCGTGATCATCGGCATCGTCCTAGCCAGCGTCATCCAGGTGCTCACCGGCTACTTCACCGAGACCAAGCGCAAGCCCGTGCGGGAGATCGGCAAGAGCTCCCTCACCGGCCCGGCGACGGTCATCCTGGCCGGCATCTCGGTCGGCCTCGAGTCGGCTGTCTACTCCGCGATCCTCATTGGTGCCGCGGTCTACGCCGCGTTCCTGCTCGGCAGCGGCTTGACGGTCCTGTCGCTGTTCGCGGTCGCCCTGTCCGGCACCGGCCTGCTCACCACGGTCGGCGTCATCGTCGCGATGGACACCTTCGGTCCGATCTCCGACAACGCCCAAGGCGTCGCCGAGATGTCCGGCGAGGTCGGCGAGGAGGGCGCACTCGTGCTCACCAGCCTCGACGCGGTCGGCAACACCACCAAGGCCATCACCAAGGGCATCGCGATCGCCACCGCCGTGCTGGCCGCGACCGCGCTGTTCGGGTCGTTCCAGACCGCCGTCGAGCGGGCGCTGGTCACCGCCAAGGCGACCAGCCCATTCTCGCTGTCCATCGAGCGGCCCAACCTGTTGTTCGGCCTGATCATCGGTGCCTCGGTGGTGTTCCTGTTCTCCGGTCTTGCCATCAACGCGGTGTCCCGCGCCGCGGGCCGGGTCGTCTTCGAGGTGCGCGAGCAGTTCCGGACCAAGCCCGGGATCATGGACTACACCGAGAAGCCCGACTACGCCGCTGTCGTCGACATCTGCACCCGCGACTCGCTGCGGGAGCTCGCCACCCCCGGCCTGCTCGCGGTGCTCGCGCCGATC
The DNA here is from genome assembly GCA_043732645.1 of Frankiales bacterium. GTDB lineage: Bacteria > Actinomycetota > Actinomycetes > Mycobacteriales > SCTD01 > RYN-111. The sequence goes on along the minus strand of JAYTHM010000203.1, from coordinate 3,829 downwards.
TCGGTCGGCTTTGCCCTCGGCTACGCGCCGCTCGGTGCCTTCCTTGCCGGCGCGATCGCGGCCGGCGTACTCATGGCCGTCTTCCTGTCCAACTCTGGTGGGGCCTGGGACAACGCCAAGAAGCTCGTCGAGGACGGCAACCACGGCGGCAAGGGCTCTCCCGCCCATGAGGCCACCATCATCGGCGACACTGTCGGCGACCCCTTCAAGGACACTGCCGGTCCGGCCCTCAACCCTTTGCTGAAGGTCATGAACCTGGTCGCCCTGCTGATCGCGCCCAGCGTCGTGAAGTACGGCATTGGGATCGACGCGAACAAGGTCGTACGGGCCCTCGTCGCCGGCCTGGCGATCGCCGGCATCGTGGTGGCCGTGACGGTCAGCAACAGGCGCGGCGTCGCCGGGACCACCGACATCATCGAGCGGGCCAAGGCGGATGCCACCGTCTGACCTGGCTCGCTAGCGCGGTCGGGTGACCCTGCCCGATCCCGCTGACCTGCACGAGCCGCTCCCTGGGTCGCTGACGTGCTCGGGGAGGCGGGCTGGTCGTGAGCGCCCCGCTGCTCCGGCGTACGGCGGGCCCGGCACCCTGTCCCGGCTGGTCCGGGTGCTCGTTGTGGGCGGCGAGGTCGCTCCGGGGACGCTGCCCACCTCCTGCGTCGGCACCGACCGGCGGACGCTGGTGCGGCTGCAGCCGGTGCTTTGTGGCAGCGACCTGACGGTCGTGAGAGGCGCCTGGCGAGCGGGTCCGACACGCAGGCCGGAAGGCGCTGCAGGGCGACAAGGGTTAGGTCTGGCAGCGTGGACCTCGCTTGACAGCGTCAGGCACGCTATCGGTTACCCGTTCTGAACTCCCGTTCCACCGCAGCTTGGAGAGATGTGCCCACCGGCCAGCGCCTTGTCATCGTCGAGTCCCCCGCGAAGGCCAAGACCATCGCGGGCTACCTCGGCCCCGGCTACGTCGTGGAGTCGAGCATCGGCCACATCCGGGACCTGCCGCGGTCGGCAGCGGACGTGCCGGCGGAGTACAAGGGACAGGCCTGGGCCAAGGACGGCGTGGACGTCGACAACGGGTTCAAGGCGCTCTACGTCGTCAGCCCCGACAAGAAGGCGCAGGTCGCCAAGCTGCGCGCGGCGCTGAAGGAGAGCGACGAGCTCTACCTCGCGACCGATGAGGACCGCGAGGGCGAGGCCATCGCCTGGCACCTGCTCGAGACCCTCAAGCCGAAGGTGCCGGTGCACCGGATGGTCTTCCACGAGATCACCAAGTCGGCCATCGAGGCCGCCGTGGCCAACCCGCGCGAGCTCGACACCAAACTCGTCGACGCGCAGGAGACCCGCCGCATCCTGGACCGCCTATACGGCTACCGGGTCAGCGAGGTGCTGTGGAAGAAGGTCATGCCGCGGCTGTCTGCCGGCCGGGTGCAGTCCGTCGCGACCCGCGTCGTGGTGGAGCGTGAGCGGGCCAGGATGCGGTTCCGCGAGGCCGGCTACTGGGACATCGAGGGGACCTTCACCAAGGCTGGCGAAGCTGAGCGGCTCGTCGCAACGCTGCAGACCCTGAACGGCAAGCGCCTGGCGACCGGCCGGGACTTCGACCCCGAGACCGGCCAGCTGCGGCCACCAGGCGCCGGAGCGGCGACGAGAGACGTCCTGCAGCTCGACGAGGCGACGGTTCGCGCCCTGAGCCAGGAGCTCGCCTCGGCAGCGTTCGCCGTGCGGTCCGTCGAGGACAAGCCGTACACCCGCAAGCCCTACGCCCCGTTCATGACGAGCACGCTGCAGCAGGAGGCCGGCCGCAAGCTGCGGATGTCCGCGCAGCAGGCGATGCGCACCGCCCAGCGGCTGTACGAGAACGGCCACATCACCTACATGCGCACCGACAGCACCAACCTGTCGGAGACCGCCATTACCGCCGCCCGGGCCCAGGCGCGGGACCTCTACGGCCCGGAGTACGTCCCGGACCAGCCGCGGACCTACGCCAAGAAGGTCAAGAATGCCCAGGAGGCCCACGAGGCGATCCGACCGTCCGGGGACAGCTTCAAGACCCCCGGCCAGCTCGCCGGGCAGGTCAGCGGCGAGGAGCTGCGACTCTACGAGCTGATCTGGCAGCGCACCGTCGCCTCCCAGATGGCCGACGCCCGCGGGGTGACGGCCAGCGTCAAGCTGGGCGCAACGACGGCGGACGGGCAGGACGCGGAGTTCAGCGCGTCCGGCAAGGTCATCACCTTCCCCGGCTTCCTCCGCGCGTACGTCGAGGGCTCCGACGACCCCGACGCCGAGCTCGAGTCGACCGAGCGCCGGCTGCCCCAGGTCCGCACCGGTGACGCGCTCGCCGTGCAGGGGCTGGAGGCCGAGGGGCACACCACGAGCCCGCCGGCGCGCTACACCGAGGCGTCGCTGGTCAAGCAGCTCGAGGAGCTCGGCATCGGGCGCCCGTCCACCTACGCCAGCATCATCGGCACCATCCAGGACCGTGGCTACGTCTGGAAGAAGGGAAGCGCCCTCGTCCCGACGTGGCTCGCCTTCGCGGTGATCGGGCTGCTCGAGCAGCACTTCGGCCGGCTGGTGGACTACACCTTTACCGCCTCCATGGAGGACGACCTCGACGGGATCGCCGGTGGGCACGGCGACAGCGTGCAGTGGCTGACCCGGTTCTACTTCGGCAGTGAGGACGGCAAGGAGGGTGGGCTGGCGCGCCAGGGTGGCCTCAAGAAACTCGTCACTGAGGGCCTCGGCGACATCGACGCCCGCGCCGTCAACTCGATCGTGATCGGCCAGGACACCGACGGCACCGACGTGGTGGTCCGGGTCGGCCGCTACGGCCCGTACGTCGAGATCGGCGAGAAGCGAGCGTCGCTGCCCGAGGACCTCGCTCCCGACGAGCTCACCGTCGCCCTCGCACTGGAACTCGCGGACGCCCCAAGCGACGACCGCGTCCTGGGGCAGCACCCCGACAGCGGCCTCGACGTGGTCGCGAAGAAGGGCCGGTTCGGGCCCTACATCACGGTCGCGCTGCCGGAAGGCTCGCCGGAGAAACCCGCGACGGCGTCGCTGTTCAAGACCATGGACCTGACCGCGGTTACCCTCGCGGACGCACTGAAACTGCTGACCCTGCCGCGGGCACTCGGCGAGCTCGAGGGCGAGCCGGTCACGGCCCAGAACGGCCGCTACGGGCCGTACATCAGTAAGGGCAAGGACAGCCGGTCGCTCGCGGACGAGGAGTCGCTGTTCACGGTCACCCTCGAGCAGGCCCAGGCGCTGCTGGCCCAGCCGAAGCTGCGCGGTCGGGCGGCGGCCGCGCCGCCGCTCAAGGAGCTGGGCAACGACCCGGTCAGCGGGCAGCCGATGGTCGTCAAGGAGGGCCGCTTCGGCCCCTACGTCACCGACGGCGAGACCAACGCCTCGCTGCGCAAGGACGACAGCATCGAGGGCCTCACCGACGCGCGGGCGAGCGAGCTGCTGCAGGACCGCCGCGAGCGCGGCCCGGTGAAGAAGAAGGCACCGGCCCGCAAGGCCCCGGCGAAGAAGGCCCCGGCGAAGAAGGCGACGGCCAAGAAGGCGGTCGCCAAGAAGGCCCCGCCAAGAGGGCTCCGGTGAACAAGTAGGCCTGACTATAGGCTGAGAAGGTGAGCAAGCCGGTGAGCACGGGTGGGAGGCACTGGCCGGGGGCGCTGGCGCACCGGGGCTTCCGCCGGCTCTCCCTCGCCCTGCTGCTGTCGAGCTTTGGCGACTGGTTGGGCTTTCTCGCCACCACCGCCCTCGCCACCCAGCTGGTGACCGGGTTCGATACCAAGAGCTACGCGGTGGGCGCCGTGCTGGCCTTCCGGTT
>JAYTHM010000202.1:0-1686 GCA_043732645.1 Frankiales bacterium | reverse complement strand
TCGACCCGACTCCCGCTGTCGTGCAAGCCGCGCTGCGGGCGGCCAGCGACGCCCCGGGCTACCCCCTCACGATCGGGACGCCGGCCCTGCGGGCAGCGCTGGTGGCGTGGTCTGCCAGCCGCCTCGGCGCTGAGGTCACTGCCGCCAACGTGTGCCCGAGCATCGGCTCCAAAGAGCTCGTCTCGCTGCTGCCAATGTTGCTCGGGATCAGCGGCAAGCAGGTCCTGATCCCGGCGCTCGCCTACCCGACGTACGACGTGGGTGCGCGCCTTGCGGGCTGCGAGCCGGTCGCGACCGGCGACCCGACGCAGCACGACCCGTCCAAGGTGGGGCTGGTGTGGCTCAACAGCCCCAGCAACCCCACCGGTGAGGTCCTGGCCGCCTCGGAGCTGGCCCGGATCGTGGCGTGGGGTCGCGAGCATGGGGTCCTCATCGTCTCAGACGAGTGCTACCTCGAGCTCGGCTGGGAGGCCGAACCGGTCTCGGTGCTGCACCCATCGGTGTCGGGCGGATCACCTGACGGCGTGCTGGCCCTGCACTCGCTGAGCAAGCGGTCCAACCTGGCCGGTTATCGCGCGGGCTTCCTCGTCGGTGACGCGCAGGCAGTCGAAGTGGTCGTCGAGGCCCGCAAGCACATCGGACTGCTGCCCCCGGCGCCGGTGCAGGCTGCCACGATCGCGGCCCTTGGCGATGACGCGCACGTGCTTGCCCAGCGGAAGGTCTACCGCGCCCGTCGCTTTGTGCTCCGCAACGCGGTCGAGCAGGCCGGCTTCCGGGTCGAGCACTCCGAGGCCGGGCTGTACCTGTGGTGCACGCGCGACGAGGGCTGTTGGGACACGGTGAGATCCCTTGCAGGGCAAGGGATCCTGGCCGCGCCGGGCGCCTTCTACGGAGCCGCGGGGTCGCGGCACGTACGGCTGGCCCTGACGGCCACCGACGAGCGGATCGCCGCCGCGGCCGACCGCCTCACCGCCTGAGCGTCCCGCCCGGCGCGAGGTGTTCGACCGCACGCGGACAGGCGTGGGCTCGCGCCCGAACACCTCAGGCGCAGGCCCTCGCTAGGCTCATGGCCATGACGGACAGCGTGATCAGCCCCCTCATCGACGAGCTCTGGGACCGGCGCGGGGACCTCACTGCCGACGACACTGACGCCCGCAGGGAGGTGGTCGCCGCCGTCGACCTCCTGGACACCGGCGTGGCGCGGGTGGCCCACGTCGTCGGGGACGACGTGGTGGTCGACGAGCGCGCCAAGCGGGCGATCCTGCTGAGCTTTAAGGTGCTGCCCATGGTCGAGGGCAGCAACCCCTACTCCTGCGACCGCATCCCGCTGAAGACCACCTTTGACGGTGTCCGGGTCGTGGCCGGGGCGCTGGCCCGTTGGGGGTCCTACTTCGAGCCAGGGGTGGTGCTGATGCCGAGCTACACCAACATCGGTGGCTACCTCGGTGCCGGTTCGATGGTCGACACGTGGGCCACGGTCGGCTCCTGCGCGCAGGTCGGCCGCAACGTGCACCTGTCCGGTGGCGTTGGCATCGGTGGCGTCCTGGAGCCACCGCAGGCTGCCCCAGTGGTCATTGAGGACGACGCCTTCATCGGCAGCCGGAGCATGGTCGTCGAGGGCGCCCGCGTGCGGGCCGGGGCCAAGCTTGGGGCCGGAGTGATCCTCACCAGCAGCACCCGCGTCTT